>CAZIFH010000163.1:0-9577 GCA_964539065.1 uncultured Candidatus Bathyarchaeia archaeon
AACTCTACAACCAGTACAAGAACGCTTATATCCACAACAGACCATTCACTAAAACAGGCACAGCACAAAAAGCTAACCTATAACTGCACACGACCAAAACATTAGTTGTGGTAGGAAGTTTTCCAGTTCTATATGTAACGACTATTAGCACTTCTTGTTTCCTAATGTTTTTTCACGTTTTTGAATAAGATTTGATGATTAGACTAACAATTCGAGGAAAATACGCTATAGTACACTAGAAGGTAAGTATTATTCCGTTAGCTTAAACATTTCTCATAGATGTTGTTGCAGTCATCGTTAAAACAGCATTTCCATTTTCAGTGCATGTGCAGCAACAGTGGGAGTTAATCTTTTCCAATAATACGGATTAGATCTATATCAACTCTTTCCTTTTATATTTCTTCTAATCCTATTTATCAGGATTTCAATATATACACCTTGTGCATTCTATACGGATACCTACAATTTTTACGAATAACCCCCTTCTGTGTGCTTAGATTGAATATAAAAATATGTTTTTATGAATTGCTATCTCCTAAATCTCTCCACAAAGTGCTATTATGTGTTTCCAGTTCTGATCCACCCACTGCTGAATGATTTCTAACTCTTTCTCGAACTGTGGCTGGAACAGATGTCTGAACCGGCCTTGCGTCTTGAGGAACTCAATAACAGGTTTAGGATTTGGCACTTTAATGTTTAGCTTATATTTTCCTTCCTCAACCTCATAAACTGGCCAATACCTTGTTTGTACAGCAAGCCTCGCCATCTCGATGCTTTTCTCTGAATCGTATCTCATACCCAATGGGCAAGGTGAAAAAACGTGCAGAACAGCAGGTCCTTTAACACTTAATCCTCTCTGAACTTTAGTTATATAATCGTTCCAGTAAGCAGGCGAAGCAGTCGCAGCGTATTTGATTCCGTGAGCTACACAGATTCCAATGAAGTCTTTTTTGAATTCTGGTTTTCCAGGAATCTTTGTTCCAGCTGGGCTTGTCGTTGTTGACGCTCCATGCGGAGTTGCTCCTGACCTCTGGATTCCAGTGTTCATATATGCCTCATTGTCGTAACAAATGTATAGAAAGTCGTGTCCTCTTTCAAGAGCCCCTGAAAGGGCTTGAATCCCGATATCAAAGGTTCCACCATCCCCTCCAAACGCAATTATGTCAACATCCTTGCTCCAAGCATTCCTTCTGGCCAATGCTTTGTAGGCAGCCTCGATTCCTGAAGCTACTGCGGCTGCATTTTCAAATGCAACATGAACCCAGGGGAGCTTCCAGGAAGTGTACGGGTAGATTGTTGATGCAACCTCCATACATCCCGTAGCGTTCACGATGACCGCCGGTTTTTTCAAAGATTTAAGTGTCATTCTTGCTATGATGCCTGCTCCACATCCAGCACATAATCTATGTCCCGATGTAAACTTTTCTTCCGTGGTTAGCTCTTGCAGTTTCACCATTACTCTCTCACTCCTACAAATTTTAAGGGTTCCTTAACTGCCTTTGTTTCTGCAACCTCAAGGGTTTCGTTGAAAATTGCATGGAGATCCATAGGCGTAATGTCTCTACCACCTAATCCATATACAATGTTGAAGACATTTAACTGTTTTCCGTTTTGGTAAAGTGTTGAAACAACGTCACTGCAAAGGGCACTATAAGGAGCGCCTGGACTGTAAGCGCGGTCTAAAACCGCTAACGCCTTAAGATTCTTTGTAGCCTCTAACAATTGGTCGCATGGAAATGGCCTGTAAACCCAAGGTTTTATGACGCCTACTTTTTTGCCTTGGCTTCTGAGATCCTTAGCTACAGCTTTTGCTGTTCCAGCTGTACTTCCTAAACATATAATTGCTGCCTCGGCGTCTTCTAGACCATAAGTGTCCATCTGGCTATATTTTTTTCCAGCTAGAACTTCAAACTCACTGTTAACTTTGTCTATAACTTTAGGCGCAATTTTCAATGCTTCTGCCTGTTGGCGTTTTGTTTCAAAGTAGTAATCAGTGAAGCATAACGCTCCAACCGTGAATGGAGTGTCAGGGTCAAGTTTCAAGGTAGAGTTCCTAAATGAAAGGAAGTTTTCAACATCTTTATCGTGGTATACTTCAACCCTCTCTAACGCGTGAGATAGGATAAAGCCGTCTATGTTCACAGTTATTGGTAACAGAACCTCAGGGTCTTCAGCTATCTTAAAGGCCTGTAGCACCCAGTCGTACGCTTCCTGTGCGTTTTCGCAGTAGATTTGTATCCAACCGCAATCTCTCGAACCCATCATGTCAGAATGATCGCCATGAATGTTGATTGGCGCAGACAATGCACGGTTCACAACGCCCATAACAATTGGGCATCTTAGCCCAGAAGCTATGTAAAGCATTTCATGCATTAATGCTAGTCCCTGGCTTGAAGTAGCTGTGAAGACTCTTGCGCCAGTTAAGCTTGAGCCTATGCACGCAGACATAGCTGAGTGTTCAGATTCTACACACACAAATTCTGTGTGAACTTCGCCGTTATGAACATACTCACTGAATGCTTCAACTATAATGGTTTGAGGCGTAATCGGGTAAGCAGCGACAACATCTACTTTGCTTTGTTTAGCAGCGTAAGCTATGGCTTCATCACCTGTTAAACCCATTATTTGAACCATTTTACTTTTTATCCTCCACCATTATAATCGCTTTAACGGGACATTCGTTGGCACATATGCCACAGCCTTTACAATAATCGTAGTTCACCTCGATGAATTTTTCTTTCCGGATTATCGCAGCGTCTGGACAATAAATCCAGCATAAGAGACAGTTTATGCATTTACTTTGGTCAACAAGAGGCTTGAATGCTCGCCAATCTCCTGTTTTGTACTTTAATGCTGAACCCGGCTCAAGCAGAAATCCGCCTATCGGCATAGTCTTCCAACCAAGTTTTGCTTCTTTACTCAAATCCTGTTGCCTCCTCATAAGCTCTTTTTATAACTGTAATGTTTTTTTCTCCGACAGCGCCTGGAAACCTTTCCTTCACAACCTTCTCTAAGGAATCCATGGTCACAAGAGGAGATGCCTTGACAAGTGCTCCAAGCATCGCTGTATTGTAAATTGGTCTTCCTAAAACATCAAGAGCTATTCTTACGGCATTAACTGTGTAAACCTTGTTTCTCTCAGCCTTTATAGATTGCTTCAATTCAGAAACGTTTTTTTCGGTGTTTGCCACGATTGTTCCGTCTTCAACAAGTCCTCCGGTAACGTCTACTGTGCCGATAAGTGTTGGGTCGACTATCACTACAATATTAGGATTATAGATGTGGCTGTGAATGCTTATTGGTTCGTCGGAAATTCTTGTATAGCCTGTCACCGGCGCTCCTCTTCGTTCAGGTCCGAATTCTGGAAAAGCTTGAACGTGTTTTCCGTCAAGCAAAGCGGCATAAGCAAGAAGACGGCTAACAGTAACTATACCTTGTCCTCCCCTGCCATGCCATCGAACCTCAACTAACAAATACATACCTCCATTATCTTCGCCTCAAATTATGTGGCATCTTGACTTAAACTAAACTTATAAATCTACCTACAACTAGTCACTAATTTTCTTGTTTAAAAGTAGCTGGATAATTAAGGTTGCTGAGCTTAAGACGAAAATGAAGTAGTAAGGAGCAGAATCTGAAAAGATTGAGACCGCACCGGCGATTAAGGGGCCTAAAAAATATCCGAATCCAAGCAAGCTTTCAAAGATTCCTGCAGCACGGCCTCTTGTTGTTTCCCACCTTCTTAAAACAATAGATAACGAAGCGGCGTAGGCAAGTCCTGTTCCAAAACCATAAAGCACGAAGCAACAAATGTATAAAGGAAAAGAACTGCTTAATGCTGTTAAAAGAGAAGCAATTCCAAGCAAAAATGAGCTGGACCAAAGCATGCCTATTTTTCCAATTTTTGCTTCAATTACATTTGTTTGGCTGAAAACGGCGATTCTCCCTGCTCCATGAGCAAACACAATTAAACCTACATTGAAAGCGGAGATTTCAAGTCTCGTTGCATATGCTGGAAAAAAAGTCATGATTATTCCGTCGACTGAGGATAAAAGCAAAATCGACGCAAGCCCAGGTATAATTGAATACTTTTGATTCAGATCTTTTTGTTCAGTATTAGTCTTAATGTGTTGATTATGGAAATTTAACTCCTTCAATATAAATAGGCTGAGAACTGCAAAGAGTGCTGAGATAAACAAAGCGAAAATAAAAGGCGCTTTAATGGACCATGCTGTTATCAGAGACCCACCGATTACGGGGCCTATAATCACAGCTGAACTCCAAGAAAGATTAAATCTTCTCAAGGTGTCTTCAAGATCGCGTCCTCCTAAATCAGCCAGTAACGCTTCTACTGCAGACCACAATAGAGCCGCGGATAAGCCTTCCAGAAGCTTGATTAAAACAAGCATTGTCGCCTCCTCGGAAAAATTGTACAGAGCGCATGTGAAACTGTAAAGAAGCAATGATGCAAAGACTATTCTTTTCTTTCTATCGTAAAACGTTCCCGCCACAAACGCCATAAGCGAGTAAGCTAAACCTCCTGCCGAACCGATTAATCCAATCATAAATGTTGGGGTCTTAATGGTTTCAGCATATATTGGAACTGTGATGCTTACTACAATTGCAATCATCGACATTACGAATGTAACCGAGAAGAGAAACATTAAAGGGATTCTAGCTCGACTATTCGGTTCCACGACATCACATCGAAACAAAATATATTAATAACTAAATTAAAAATAGCGCAAAAAAGGCATTTATTCATAAAGCCTTTAATACAAACTTTTAGAAACGCAACAAAATTTGTCAAGAAAAAAAATGGAAAAGGTTGTTTAGTCGAATTCTCCGCCGCCGTATTCGCCTCCACCCATACCTTCTGGACCTTTTGGTGGAGTTGGTGGAGCCTTCATTTTTCCAGCAGCGATAACGTCATCGATTTTTAGTATCATAGTAGCTGCCTCTGTAGCTGATTTTATAATTTGCTTCTTTACAGCCAATGGTTCGTAGACGTTAAGTTTTTCCATGTTGTTAACTTTGCCTTCGAAGACGTCGACACCCACCCATTTTTCGCCTTTTTCATGGTGTGCCCTAAGTTCTGATATTATATCAATTGGGTCAAGCCCAGCATTTTCGCCTAGAGTGATAGGTACAACCTCAACTGCGTCAGCGTAGGTTTGGACAGCCAACTGCTCTCTTCCTGGAAGTGTTTCCGCATATTCTCTAAGAGCTTTCGCCACTTCTATTTCTGGCGCTCCGCCGCCAATTACCACTTTAGGTTCTTGGACAACATCTCTAACCACGCAAAGAGCGTCGTGAATTGATCTTTCTGCCTCATCAACAACTCTTTCTGTTCCTCCACGAATCAGTATTGCGACTGAACGCGGATTCTTGCATCCTTCTATGAAAGTCATTTTATCGTCGCCGATCTTTCTTTCCTCAACAAGCGCAGCGTAGCCTAGGTCTTTCTTTGTTAAGTCCTGTAAGTTGGTAACCACTTTTCCACCTGTGGCTTTAGCGAGTTTCTCCATATCAGATTTCTTAGCTCGTCTTACAGCAGTTATTCCTTTTCGGGCAAGAAAGTGCTGAACCATGTCATCTATGCCTTTTTGGCAGATTACCACGTTGGCTTCGGTAGCAGCTATTTTCTCAACCATTTCTCGCATCATGTTTTCTTCTTCGCGTAGAAAAGCCTCCATCTGCTCGGGGGTTTCGATGTTGATTTTGGCATCAAACTCTGTTTTCTCCACTTCAAGAGCTAAGTCTAAAAGTGCAATCTTCGCGTTTTCGACGCGTTTAGGCATACCTGGATGGACAACTTCTTTGTCAAGCACAATACCTTTAATGAGTTTTGTTTCTGTGATTGATTCGCCGGGTTTCTTTTCAACCAGAATGTCGTCTAGATCCACTCTATATTGGTCGCCAACTTTTTGTGCCACGTTTAAAACTGCTTCGACAGCTATGTCAGCGAGATGTTCTCGATTTTCAGCTACGAGCTTGCTTGCCATCGAGGTCATAGCAACCTTCTTCAGCGCATCCTTTCCTGTTGGAGGAACAGAGATGGCGATTTTTTCAAGCGTTTCCAATGCTTTGTCCGCAGCTTTTCTGTAGCCGTCTATGATAACGGTGGGATGAACATTTTTATTCAAAAGTTCTTCTGCCTTTGAGAGCAGTTCTCCAGCTATGATCACAGATGTTGTTGTTCCGTCACCAACTTCATCATCTTGGGTTTTTGATACCTCAACCATCATTTTTGCAGCAGGGTGCTCCACATCGATTTCGTCGAGGATTGTTCGTCCATCACTTGTTATGGTGACATCGCCTAAACTGTCAACGAGCATTTTGTCCATACCTTTAGGTCCAAGAGAACTTTTTACAGCTTCTCCAATTATCTTGGCAGCCATTATGTTCGCGTGCTGAGCGTCTTTGCCTCTAGATCTTGAAGAACCCTCCTTCAAGATTAAGACAGGAACTCCTTGTGTTGCAGCCATAAAGATTCCTCTTTTTGACTTTTGTTACATTAAACAATTTTATGGAAAATATATACTTTTCGTAGCCAGATAGTTGTTCAAAAATTTTGGATACTATTTATAAAATAGTAATTATGTAGAGAATATTAATCTACTCATTAACTTGAGAACAAGAGAAATTGAAAGGATATGGAAATGCGACGGCAAAATCTGTTAACATGGATGCTGCGTCCATGAACCAGAATTAAAAATTCAGATAAGTTTCTTTTGTGCTTCATAGACATTTAAGGAAAAAATATTTTAGGCGTACAATCTTTTTTAGCATCAAAACACGTAGGGTGAGGAATTTTTTCGCATCATTTTATAAAAAAGACGGTAAAAAGTTTATTAGTAAACTCGCTGTTTTAAGAGTTAGAATATTTAATTGGAGTGAGTGCGTATTTTGTACTCTAGGGAACGTGTTTCTTTAGCGTTAAACCATCATGAACCAGACCGTATCCCTCTTGACCTAGGTGGAAGCGTAGTTACTGGAATGCATGTAAGCACTGTTTACGCTTTAAGGCAAGCTTTGAAGTTGGATCCGCCAGGAACACCTGTGAAGGTCGTTGAACCTTATCAGATGCTTGGCGAGATATCTCCTGACCTTATGGACATTTTAGGGGTGGATGTTATTGGTTTAAACAGTCAGACAACATTTTTTGGTTTCAAAAACGAAAACTGGAAAAAATGGAGGTTACCAGATGGAACTCCAGTGCTTGTTCCTGAAGGGTTCAATACTGAGACTGACGCTGAAGGTAACATTTTCATGTATCCTCAAGGCGACAAATCTGTGCCTCCAAGTGGAAAGATGCCTAAGAACGGGTTTTACTTTGACGCCATTGATAGGCAGCAGCCGATAGACTGGAAAAACCTGAATGTTGAGGACAACTTGGAAGAATTCGGTTCCATCTCAAACGACGAATTAACGTTTTACCGGAACGAGGCTGAAAGACTTTACAATGAAACTGACAAGGCGATTTTTGCCGGCTTCGGTGGAGGCAGCTTCGGCGATGTAGCCCTTGTAGCGGGGTTGCATCTTAAGCATCCCAAAGGAATTAGAGGGGTAAAGGAATTGTACATGTGTCACGTTAGGCGTCCCGATTATCTATTTGAAGTTTTTCGGCGGCAATGTGAGATTACACTGGAAAACTATGAGAAGATACGTAAGGTGGTTGGAAACAAGGTTGCGGTTGTTTTTATTTCAGGTACAGATTTTGGAACCCAGAAAGGTCCAGCAATTTCGAACGCGACTTACTGTAAGCTTTACAAACCTTTTCATAAGCAAGTCAACGACTGGGTGCATGAGCATACGTCTTGGAAAACTTTCATTCATTGCTGCGGATCTGTTGAGAAGCTAATTCCAGATTTTATTGAAGCGGGATTTGACATTTTGAATCCTGTGCAAACTTCAGCGGCAAACATGGATCCGCAGACGCTTAAAGCCAGGTACGGCAACAAAATTGTCTTTTGGGGCGGCGGCGTTGACACCCAACACACGCTTCCATTCGGCACGCCGGAAGAAGTTAAAAAGGAGGTTCATCAGAGAATACGCGTGTTTGCGCCGGGCGGCGGGTTCGTGTTTAACACCATTCACAATGTGCAGCCGAGAATCCCCGTTGAAAACCTGTTAGCGATGTACGAAGCTGTCCGAGAACACGGCAAATACCCAATTAAGTGATTTCCCCTTTTAGGTTTAAGCTATTTTTTGTGGTAGATGTTAACCGTGCTCTTAGGTTTCAAACGGATTTTTTCTGCATAATCTCGCCTGATAACCCTTTGGGCTATTCTATTTTGTTGCTTTTCTAGACGCGGCCAGTCGCTTTTTGAGAAGCCGTCTTATGCAGAAAATTTTTTGTTTTTAGGAACCAAAATTTTTTTTGCAATTTTTGCCAGTTGTTTTCCCAGCGTTTTTTCTATAAGTTGAATGTCGGATTCGTTTACGGTCTTAAGTAGTCTAAGGCAGACGAAGTATGTAGCCGCTCCTGCAAAAACGTATATTGGAAAAAGCGTTAGACTATAGCTAACCTGCTGCAAAATCAAGACTACGGTTGCCATTGTTGCTGAGGAAAAAAGTGCTTTTGATGTTGTCTGCTTGTCGATTTCAACTTTAACTGTTTTTGAAAGAAAGTAGAGCGTCAACAAGAATGTGAAGAAAAGTGACGTTCCCTTTATGAGTGCAAGTCCATTTAAGCCTAAGATCCAAAGCAAAGGGAAAAAGATTAGACTTGAAGCTACTGAAGCAATGCTTAAGAGCAATACAGTTTTTGTTCTCTCATAGATGACGAGCAGTCCAGTGAATGCTGGAAGCAACCCATAAACGAGGCCAAAAACAGCGAGTGTCGCAAGTACAACCCATCCTGGCTGGTACTGTTGACCGGCAAAAAGCGTAATCACCAGTTTTGCCGTGGAAAAAAGGCCAAGAGCCAATGGGAAAACGATGATTGTCAAGTATCTTGTTGCCTTTTTGACTCCAGAAGATATTGCTTTTTCGTCATTTTTTCCGTATGCCATACCATAGAATGGATACAAGGCTGAGCCGAGAGCCGTAGCTAAAGTTACTAGAACAGTGAAGGCTTTATAGCTTACGTCGTAGATTCCTAGGTCTGCTAGCGGCAGAAAAGCTAGAATAATGGCTCGGTCGTACGATGCGTAAAGAAAAGATATGAGTGCAGAAGCAAAAAGAGGCCAAGAAAACTTAAGTAGGGTTGGAATTAAGTAGACGCATCTTTTTACTGTCACTTTGTTTTTTAAAAGTCCAATGGATGCAGCGATATAAAGGACAAGCAAGATTAAGTTTCCAGAGATGTATCCGATTACGGCGCCGTAAAATCCATAGCCACTTATAAGCAAAAGCACGATGACGATCCACCTGGATATGTTTGATGATAGGCCTGAAAAAGCGATTTTCTTCATTTTTCCCGCTCCTAACAGGGCGCTGTGAAAAACAGGGGTTAACGTAAAAATAAAGGAGTTTAATGCGGCTAATCCTATCAGGTTGTATCTTTCTGGTGAGCCAAAAAAGGTGGTGGAGACGTTTGTTGAAAAAACAAAAAGTGCTATGCAGGGCAAAA
>CAZIFH010000164.1:0-3155 GCA_964539065.1 uncultured Candidatus Bathyarchaeia archaeon
TTCCTGCACTGCCGATAACCTTCATTCGATCCATGTTTGTTGTTTTCCACATCACATAGTTCATTACATCTACTGGATTTGTAAGCGTGATTATTATTGGTTTTCTGTCTAGTTTTTTTAGTTCTGAAGATATAGACATAATGATTTTTACATTTGTTTCAAGAAGATCCATTCTTGATTTCATCTCAGGTGTTCTTGGTTTTCCTGCAGCGACAACGACCACCTTCGAGTCTTTTGCATCTTTATAGTCTCCTGCAATAACTTCTGTATCATTTCGGAATGCAATTGCTTGAGATATGTCTAAGGCGTTACCTTCTGCTAATTCATGGAGAACGTCAAGAAGCACTATTCGGTCTACTAACCCTCGGCATGCAATTTCATACGCAACACATGATCCAAGATTACCAACACCAACAATTGTAACTTTAAGCATGATGAAATGTATAGATTACTTATTGAATAAAATTTTCCTAGGCAAACCACTTGATTATTTTAAGAAGTAAAAAGAAGGCAATTTGATGCCCCTTCATTAGAGGCAAGAGTGAACAGTTGACAATAAAAATTTAATAAAATAATAAAAGGGAATCTTACAAATCAGTATCTAAAGTTCCAACAAGACGGTGATTCAAAAAAGGTATTTTTGTCCAAAAATAACTAGTTTTTTAGCAAAAGTCTAAAGATTAATAATATTATTTATAGACTAAAATCTTCTGTATCAATTTTTAACCAGTAAAGAGGATTGATTTTTTCTATGGTTCAACTTCTAATTGTATAGAGATTATGTGTTTTAAAGTTGTTGAGAGCAAATGTTGAGCGAAGTTATAAATTTACTCGAAACACCCTATTCTTTGTAGATAGGTTAACAGAAAAATGTTTTGACTAATGCGATTTCAGTGTTTCCGCCTCTACTTGAACGAGATTATGTTTTGCTTTCAAAAGTCTCTGGTAGAGAGACATAGTTTTTGCAGCGTTTTTGCTTATTATGGCTTTCAAAAGATCTCCTTCAATCTCTGCTACTTCTAATCGTTGATAGTAATCTAAGGTTTCTTTGAAGTGTGCTAAAACGATCTTTCCCGTTAAGATTGGGTGATTGTTTGTAACGTTAGCTTCAGGAAAGCGTGTTCCATGCTCCAGCTCCACTTCTAGTCCTATCCGAAAATTTTCTACAGAGATCTTCATGTCGCCTTTTTCGATTTCAGTTAATATTTTATTGGCTTCTTCTAAGGTGACCTCAGCTTTCTTCAACTGTGTCCAATCCCTAATGGCAAGTTTCTTACATACCTCTTGGACTTCCTTAGCTGAAACATATTCTGGAACATTCATATAGTTTCACTTTCTTACGGAATTATTATATTGCAATATAAATGCTTTCCTATTACATTTTTTATAATTTATGGACAGTAATATGAGAAGATAACCAATTGAATAAATGGACATCATATAAAATATGAATTACTTGCCGTTTGCTTCTCAGATATTTAGTGAATAAGGCAGATTTCTCTCATTCAACTTTTCTATTGCCTGTTTTATTTAACTCTAAACTCAGCCTTTTTTAAGGGTGCCATAGGGCTTTTACATGTTTTCTTAAGTGTTTAGCTACAGTTTCATAATATTCTTCTTCATGTCTTAATAGACAATTAAGAAGACGATCTCGGAAAACCCATTTTCCATCAAGTTTTTTAGCAGTTAGTATTGAACCGTATGTTATGTGAAGCATCTGCCTCGCGTTGTTTTCGCATAAATATATCATTTCTAAGTTGTTGTCTGAAATTTTATCAGGATCTGGCACTCTTGAAAGGTCCGTGGAAATGTCATACGTTTTTCTGTCGATTTCGAACTTGTCGAAAGCATGTTTAACTATTTCTCTGAACAATATAGGCTCGTGTCTAGCAACTATTCTAAGCGCTTCCAGATAGCTTGTGCCAGCTGTTTTCAAGTGTAACATAGAATAGGCAAATTTACTCATGATTGGAAAAATGGAGAACTTGTCACTTCCTGAATGAATGCTTAGTTTGTACGGGCCAAAGGTTTTTGCGATGAAAACATGTTTTTTGAAAGACTCTTCGAATTTAGTTAGGTCTCCAAGATAGTCAACCGCCTTTTCAAATCTTCCTTCAAACCTCAAAGCTAAACCTGTAATCTTAACTCCTAATCTCCTTAGTTCAAGAGCGATGAAAACGTGTTCTAATAGAGAAGTAGGAACCGTAGTTTCATCAACAGATACTTCAAAATCAAAGACTCGTCCAAGCCTTGACTTAATGTGACGGAAAACTTTAGCCGCAAATCCAATCGCAGCTGAGTATTTAACAGCCATCTTAACAAGAGATTTCTCTTCAATAATAAACTCCTCTCCGCCAACATTAATTTTTTTTCCTATGTAAAAACCCAAAAAATCTTTAGCGTCACAATGAAGATTGTTCCATGGTAATGCCTGAAAATGTTCTATAAGTTCATTTTCAGTGTATCTTTCAACATTGGTGTCCACATACTCCGAAGGGTCAACTGTAAACATCGTGTAGCCAGCCTCAATAGCGTCGTCTACATCATCAAGTGTCTTAAGATGGTCACCATCAGCGCCAAAGCCGCTTTGGTAACCTTCTTGAAAAACAGACCATGAAACGTCGTCTAAAACCTCAATAAAAGTCCTGGAGGTACGGCTTAATTCTCGGATAGACTGCTGAGCCAAAATTGGAAAAACATTTTTATTAACAGCTCTTATATGTCCAGGAGTGGCCAACCCAATACGATCACCCATACCCACAGCTGCTTTCAAACCAGCGGGGCTTGGACTTGTGAAGGGAAACGTTTCTCTAAGCATACAAGCGTTTGCATGGCTGAGAGGACAAATTATGAACCGGTAAGTTTCACCTTCATAGCTAAATTCGCCTTCTTCTGAATATTCAAAGATTCTACTAAGAGATTGTAGTGAATGTGGATGAATCACGATTAATCTTTTGTTTATTCCTTTTCGAGCCATAAAAAAGGTTGCTCCATCCTTTTTGATGATGGATTTAATATAAACCTTAAGTAAACACTTTTTTTTGTAGGTACGCAAAAAACAATCAATAATGGCTTCCATCTAGATAACACTAACCAGTTGACCGTTTGAATTAGTCTAAGATATAAAACATTCAAGGCATAAATATATTTAGAAC
>CAZIFH010000165.1:0-30127 GCA_964539065.1 uncultured Candidatus Bathyarchaeia archaeon
ACAGAACATCAATTTATGCTATTTTTCTTTAGCGTTTGCTTCTCTTTTTTTAGCTTCAGTTTTCTATGCCTTAGCGTGGCAAAAACTGCTTCAAATGCTTTCTGTCAAAACTTCTTTTTTGAAAGTATTTCAGTTTAGCTGGGTAGCAACCTTTGTAGATATTATTGTTCCAGCAGAATCAGTAAGTGGTGATTTGTCTAGAATTTATCTAATGTCAAAGGAAAAAGGGACGAATACTGGAAAGGTAGTGGCTTCGGTTATCTGTCATAGAATTTTAGTTACAATCATGACTGTGGCAATCTTGCTTTTCAGCACAATTTATTTTATAATCAACTATAACCCTCCAGTTTTAGTATTAAAATTAGTAGCCATCATTGCGATCTTAAACACATCTTTGATTGCGGCGATATTGTACCTAAGCGTAAAAAAAGAGGCTGTAGAGAAATTAGCAGGTTGGTTCATTGAATTAATTGCCCGCATTTCTCGCAGGCATTGGAAATTAGAACACTTGAAATTGTCAACATTAAATATGATAAACACGTTTTATGAAGGAATCATTATATTTCGTCAAAACCTTAAAGGTTTCATTATACCCATCTTTCTTTCGGCTCTTTCTTTTATTTTCGACATCCTCATTTCAATATTAGTTTTCATTTCTTTAGGCTCTCTTGATACAATGATTTCTCTCAGTGCTATTGTCATTGTTTATTCATCTAGCGCCATCATTCACTATATTCCAATAGTTTCAGGCGAAATTGGCACAATGGAGATTTTTATGACAACTATGTATACTTTACTAGGTAATCCGCAAGCAATCGCAGTTTTCGCAGCCGCAACAGTCCTTAACCGAGTTTTAACTTTATGTGCTAGAGTACTTATAGGCGGCGTAATCGTTCAAATAAGAGGGTTCAAAAGTCTTTTATCGTCTGAAAATAGTGAGTAGAGTATAACTATGGGAAGTAACTTCCTCCCGTCAAAGGTTTTCGTCACTTCATTATTTTTGTAGTTTACGTCATTATCTTATCCGTCAAATACAATCATGTTTTTATTCTAACCTATGGAAGTTTACTGCTGTAACTATGATTCTCCTATAGAAATATAAATTTATTACAGATAGTTCCAGCACATCCAGCAGAAAGGAACACGATCTCTCTACAACATAGAAATCCCATTAACGACATGTATAACGGAAAATTTGAGAATCCTAACCTTCTAATGGAAAGAGGGTACCGCAAGTTCAATAATGCTTATTCTTTATCTCCGCCTATTTTCTTCTTAGAATCAACGTTTCTTATTTAAGATTGCAAGACTCTCAATTCTAGGACGCTTTCTATGAAAGACTCTTTATGCCCATCTAACTACAATTTTTATCTATATACCTAGATTTCTTTTATGGAATTTTTGTCTGTATAGATTAATGTATTCTATTAGTTTTTCAGCTTCCTTAACTTCTTTCCACGTTTTGAACCGAACCCATTTTTTCGGTTCCAACCTTTTGTAAGTTTCAAAGAATTCCTGAATCTCTCTTAAAAAGTGAGGGTGAACGTCTGATAGGTTCTTGTATCCTTTGAATCGAGGGTCGCTTGCAGGTACTGACAAA
This sequence comes from uncultured Candidatus Bathyarchaeia archaeon, assembly GCA_964539065.1. Taxonomy (GTDB): domain Archaea; phylum Thermoproteota; class Bathyarchaeia; order Bathyarchaeales; family DTEX01; genus JAGTRI01. The sequence goes on from CAZIFH010000165.1 coordinate 1,601, forward strand.
ATTTTTGGGTCTTCGCCTTTCTCATCCTCCAGGATGAGGACGCCTATCGGTTTAACCTTCACTACACATCCGACCTCAAGCGGCTCATAGGATAAAATCATGATGTCTAAGGGGTCATTATCGTTAAACCATGTTTGAGGTATAAAGCCGTACTCAACTGGGAACACAACTGAAGAGTGAAGGATCCTATCTAAAACGAAGGCTTTCCACTCACGATTGTACTCATATTTGTCTCTTGACCCGCTAACAACCTCAATCACGACGTTAATTATCTTAGAGGGTTGTCTCCAACACAGAGATCATGCAAAAGATTCATAAAATAAACCTTCAGTAACGAAAATCAAATTCAGAAAATAAAGATAAATATTTTCCAAAAATTCTTTTCCAAGAAAAAAGACAATTATATCCCCAAAAATAAGCTGATCTAATTTTGCTTTGGTGGACCGGGGGGGATTTGAACCCCCGACCTCCGCCGTGCGAGGGCGGCGTTCATCCAAGCTGAACTACCGGCCCTTCCTGAAGATTTTTCTTTTATTCTGTTTTATGAATGGTTTTGGGCGTGATTTAACTTTTATGCGAAGAAAAACCTAAGAAGGTGTTTCAGACAACGAAAGATATATATCGGTTTTTTCATTTCTGAAAAGATTGTCGGGCGGTAGCTCAGCTTGGCAGAGCTTCCGAACTAGCCCGTTTAGACTGGCTGGTGGAGAGGCTGTAGGCGTCTACCATATGGTAGATACCGCTCAGCCTGCCGAGCGTACAGAAACCGGACTGTCGCAGGAGAATCAGGGTTAGCCCTTGGTTCTGCGAGTTCAAAATAGGATTGCTGAAAAAGCTTCCTATGAAAGTCCCGCCCGCCCGACCAAATTCTCAAAAAATTTAGTTGCTTGAGGGCTTACTTAACTCCGGGAAAATTGCTTATGGCTTTTGTTAACGGGGGCACGAGTAAGGCAAATACTAAGGTATTAGTGAAAGTGTGAATTATTGGGGGGTATGGCATGTATAGTGGTATGAATGTAAGGTAGATTGCCTCCCAAACGGAAGCATAAAATATTGGATATGCCAAATAGAAGCCTATACTTCCGACTACATCATAAATTAAGGTTAGCGTAAAACCAAAAAAAGCCATCTCTGCCACGAACTTAGCGTTTATGTTTATTGGATTGTAACGCTTTCCCAGAATTCCACCGACTATACCATAGAGTGCTCCAAGCAACGCCATTATAATTAAAAGTATAGGCGAGATTGTAAACAGAAATGCGGCGGGATGTGCAAATGGATAAGGCACCAACATATATATAATTAAGGCTATAGCGCCATTCAATGCGCCTACTACCCAACCAAACATTAATCCATTGACAAAAATCAATACTGTCATAAATTCAATGATTCCTGGCAGCGAAGATAATGCTAAGCCTCTTCCATACCCTACAATGATGGAGACTGCAGAAAAAACGGAAACTATAGCTAGGTCCTTCGCCTTCAATTGCATATTGGTTGGATAATCCAACCAAGTATAAAAATTTTTCTGTGAAATAATTAAGATCCATAAATATTAGTCAAGTAGGAAAAAATATATTTTTAAAAGGCTTTTATTTTGCATTGGTATCTCAAGTTTAAAACCGAGGGATTGGTCATCGAATCTCTTGAGCGAAAGATTATACAGTTAAACAACGAACTTTTCGCTTTAAAAGCTGAGAGAGATAGCCTTAATGAGAAAGCTCAAGCATGGGCTAAAAAACGCGACAAGATTCATGAGGAAATCCGTAAGATAAGGTTAGAAGCAAAAGGCTTCAAAGACCAACGTGACGAGTTAAATGCTGAAATCAAGTTTCTGAAGGTTATGCGAAATGAGCGAAGCAGAAAACGTGCAGAAATAATCGAGAAGATTAAAATCCAAAAACAGAAAATTAAGGTTACGTCATCAACAATGACTGCGCGAAGCTTGAAGTGGGTGGAAGATGAGATAGCCAAGATTGAGTGGAATATTCAAACCGAACCGCACTCTTTAGAAGAAGAAAAAAACCTTGTGAATCATGTGAAAACTCTTGCACTTCAATTACAAGCCTATAAGCAAACGGAATGTGTAAGGAAACAGATAGCGGATCTAGAAGCAGAAGCTCAGGCACTTAAAGCTGAGATTCAAAGCGACGGCAACAAAATTCTGGAACTAGCACAGCAAAGCCAAAAGTTTCATGAAAGAATGATTAAAAATTTAGAAAAAGCGAAGACACTTAAAACTGAAGCCGATAAGTTACACCATAAGTATGTGGAAATAAAAGAGGAATCTAAAACACGGCATTCAAAGTATATAGAAACTTTAAACCAACTTAAGGACGTTTACGCTGTAATTCAACAAAAAGAGGAGGAAGAAAAAACCAAACAGCAGGCAATCCTTAAAAAAAGAGTTGAGGAAGAAGCCTTAGATAAGCTGAAACAGGGAAAGAAGCTAAGCTTCGAGGAATTCAAATTTTTGGCTGAACAAGGAAAAATCTGAAGCTTTCTTCAAAGTAGCGTGTGATTGACAATCTTAATCTTAAAATTATCCTTTCTTTACAGAATTTGAATACATGAGTCTATAACATTTATTGGGAAGGACGTATATACTTTTTATTTGGATCCATGTGGGAAAAGGTTAATGGCAAACCTGGAAGAGCGAAAGCTTGAGCGAATTCTAGTTCTATGTGTTGACCGAGACAATGATATAGGGAGAAAAACCAAAACTGCAACTCCGATTGTTGGTAGAAAAGACAATATGGAGTCTGCAATTAAACTTATAATGGCCGATCCTGAAGAAGCTGATGCCAACACGATGTTTGAAGCCATAAGGTTGTATGATAATCTTCAAAACGACCAAACCTCCAATGATGTTTATGAAATTGCTACTATCGCTGGTTCCGAAATTGGAGGAGTATCTGCTGACAAGAAACTTGTCTCTGAACTTGCAGAGGTTCTGAAAAGGTTTCATGCAAATGGTCTAATTCTTGTAACGGATGGTTACGCAGATAAAGATATTATGCCATTAGTTCAGACTAGAGTTCCTATCACTTCAGTGCGAAGAGTAATCGTTAAACACAGTGGTTCAATAGAGGAGACGGCTGCAGTTTTTTCTCGATACTGGAAAATGATTGTTGAAGATCCACGGTACTCCAGAATAGTACTTGGTTTGCCCGGTATACTGCTGATAGCTGTAGGCATATTAGTTTACCTTGGAACTTTTATCAGATTCGATATCTACACATGGACTGCAATTGTTGGATTAATAATTGTAGGAGGCTATCTTCTGGAAAAGGGATACGGGTTTGACCGCAAGATAGCTTCAATCCTTTCCCGTCCATATCATTATACTATTTCAGGTCTTGTCACTAATTTTTCGTTGATAGGAGGAGGTCTTCTAGTAACTCTTGGCGTATATCAAGCTTTTATCTATATAAATGTAAATTTCTACACTCAATTTCCAACTGACATAAGCAGTTTTATGGAAGTTCTTCCTTGGATGGTTGGGTGGCTGATTGAAAAATCTTCAACTTTAGTTATTATTGGAATATGTACATCACTTACTGGGAGATCAATAGGTTATTTTCTAGAACGTGATTCAAGATTCTGGCGAACTGTTGCTCTAGTGATTATTACTGCGTGGTCTTGGACAATTCTTAATGCAGTTTCTTTCGTCATTCTTAATCCCACTTTGCCATCAGATACGCTTATCGTAGCAACATTAATGGAAATAGTAGTCATAGTTGCTTCGGGACTTAGCACTCATTTTCTAGGCAGGAGATATCAGCATGTGCTTAAGGATAGACCTGAGGAGAGTCAACTGGACAAAAAAACGGAGGAAACAAGCACAAACCAATCCTCTTCTAAACGTTAATGTGCCAATTTATTTTTCAACAAAAAGAAATATAAATTCTTGGAAATCCATAACATTTAAAACATATCGTTGCATATCAACCTAAAGTCTTTAACTAATCTGATTACTTAATAACTTAATAATTAGATGAACCGGAGAAAATAAGATGCTAAAAGGTCTGCTTTCAGCTTTAGGTGTTTACAGAATTTATGAAAGATGGTTATGGTACCAAGTTAAGGACAAGCCTAAACCTGAGCACATAGCCCTCATTCTAGACGGTAATCGTAGATGGGCAGTAAATCACTCTATGATGCCTCATGAAGGGCATGTTTATGGCGCCGATAAAACTGAACAGGTATTAGAGTGGTGCCTGAATTTGGGGGTTAAGACCGTTACTTTATATGCGTTCTCAACGGAAAACTTTGGTCGGAGCCCGGAGGAGTTGAAAGAAATAATGAATATATTCGATGAGAGGCTTCGCAAAATTATTGAGGGCAAGACTGTTCACCAACATAAAGTTCATGTTAAAGTCATTGGAAGACTCGAGCTTCTACCTGAAAACATCCGAAATTTAGTTAAAAAGATTGAGGAATCAACCAATAACTATGATAACCATTTCTTGAATATAGCTATGGCTTATGGTGGAAGAGCAGAAATTGTTGATGCAGCTAAAGGGATTGCACAACGTATTATAGACGGAACTTTATCGCCACATGAGATAACTGAGGAAGTTTTCGAAAAGTATCTTTACACATCATATCTGCCTAAACAAGATCCAGACCTTATTATTCGCACCTCTGGAGAAGAAAGATTAAGCGGATTTCTTCTTTACCAGTCAGCTTACAGTGAACTTTGCTTTCTCGATGTTTACTGGCCTGAGTTTAGGCGTATAGACATTTTAAGAGCGATCAGGACGTATCAGAAACGAAAAAGACGGTTTGGCAAATAATTCTCTCCACATTTAACCATTATTTTTTTGATGAAATCTATGCATATATTGTCTCTTGCAAATAACTTTGTGGTCTAAAATGAATATGTGTATCTCGCTTCTCAAGTTCTCTTTTTCGCACTGACTATTGAAATTACGTCTCTGTCTTGAAGAACGTAGTCTTCTCCACGTTTCATCTTGGTTTTGGCATCAATCGCATAGATGAAAGATTCCCCAAGTTCCGTATGTATAATGAATGCAATCTCACGTGCAGTTGTTCCTTGCGGAACAAGCCTAGCATCAGGTAAAACTTTTCCATTATGATTAGAAAGGTTCTCAACATTCTCAACGCTATAAACTACAATCATGTTAAGCATACCAAAAAATGCTGCATTAATGGCTTCTTGAACGCCTGTTGTTCTGTGTCGAAGAATCTTTTCTCGTATAAGTTCTAAAGCTTTTTTCTGTTTATCAGTCATGTTGTCTGGCCTTACAATTTTGAAGTCCTTATCTCCTGGCATATATTTTATCAAACTTTTTTCGGCAGCTCTTCTAAGAACCAATTCAGCTTCTGCACAACATGGAATAACGGGGTATCCAGCTTCTTTCATTCTTTCCACGTTTTCTTCCGCTGGCGATACATCTATCTTGTTCGCTGCTATAATCATTGGTTTTGAAGCAACTCTTAAAGCGTCAACAAACCCGTAAAAATCCTCATCGCTCCATTTAGTAGGTTTATCAACATTTAGCCCAGTTTTACGCAGAGCCTCCAAAATATGCTTGCGACTTATGGAAAGTCCGCTTAATCTTTCTTCAAGAAGAGAGTATAAGTCTGTCCGCAACGATTCTGCGGTTCTCGCGATTTTTACCCAGTCGCGCTTCAAAATTTGGGCAAACCACATTGTGATCTCTTTTTCTAAAAAACGTATGTCTTCTAAGGGATCATGCGTTCCAGGAGCAACAGACCTTCCTTCAAGGTCTGTTGCTCCGGCAGCGTCCACAACATGTATAAGAGCACTAGCTTTCCGTACTTCATCGAGAAACTGGTTTCCCAAACCTCTCCCTTGCCATGCATTTGGCACTAAACCGGCAGTGTCAACAAGTTCAACTGGAATAAACCTTACACCGTTGATGCAGACTGAGTTCACTGGATTATCTTTTATGTTCAGTTCTTTACAAACACATTGTGTCCTAAGATACCCAACTCCCCTGTTAGGCTTAATCGTAGTGAACGGGTAGTTTGCAATCTCAACTGTGGCAAGAGTTGCTGCACTAAAAAAAGTGGATTTGCCAACGTTTGGCTTCCCAACGATTCCTACAAGAAATGTAATTACCAGTCACCCGTAAAACGTTTATTACACTTGTTAATTTATTTTATTTACGCTAATAAAAATAGTACGTCAAAATTAGGTTTAGAGTTATGAGAGATTTAGCCTTTCTTAATGCTGAAAAATAATCTTAAGACTTTTTTTCTCTTTTCATTATTTCTCTTGCAACGATGACTCCACTTGCGCTTGCTTGAATCAATCCTCGTGTTACTCCGGCTCCGTCGCCTATTGTGAAAAGGTTTTTGATCTGAGTTTCTAAGCTTTCGTTCAGTTCAAGTCTTGAAGAATAAAACTTAACTTCAACGCCATAAAGTAATGTATGCTTACTTGACACGCCTGGAGCCACTTTATCTAAGGCTTCAAGCATCTCGCGAATGCCCGTCAAATAGCGGTATGGCAAAACAAAGCTGAGATCGCCAGGAACAGCTGAGTTCAAGGTTGGTTTCACAACACTTCGACCTATACGTTCCTCTGTTGACCTTCTACCTGAATCCAAGTCGCCTAATCTTTGGATAATTACGCAGCCACTTAGCAAGTTGGCTAAACGTGCAATGTATTCGCCGTATGCAATGGGTTCCCTAAATGGATATGTAAACGCTGTGCTGACCAGAATAGCGAAATTTGTGTTTTCAGTCTTCCTTTCGGCATAGCTTTGGCCATTCACGCTGATTATTCCGCCATAAGACTCAGTTATTACCTCGCCATATGGCGCTACACAAAAAGTTCTCACCTGATCGTCGAAGGCTTTTGAATAATAAATGAACTTGGGTTCGTAGAGAACTTTGGTAAGTCTTTCCATGACAGACGCAAGAGTTTCAACTCTGACTCCAACATCAACTGGGTTGTTAAGGGTCTTAAGTCCTAACGTTTGAGCTTCACATTTTAGCCATTCAGCGCCAACACGTCCAGGCGCAGCTATAACGTATTTTCCATAAATTTTTTGGCCGTCTGCGGTTTTAACACCTTGAGCTCTCATCTCTTTTACTAGAAGACTTTTAACTTCTGTTCTAGTCTTCACTTCAACATGGCTGTTGAGTTCTCTACGCATTTTCTGCAAAATCTCTGCACATTTATCTGTTCCAAGATGCCTTATCTTCTGCCGTATAAGTTTCAGTCCAGCTAAGGCAGCTTCCCTCTCGATCTTTTCAACTTCGTCTTGATCTTCGCCATAAACGATTGGAGAGTTTCCATATCTAATATAAGTCTTGTCAACATAGTCAAGCAGCTCCGCCAACGCTTGTTGACCAATATATTCGTCCAACCATCCGCCAACAGATGTTGAAAGAGTAAGTTTACCATCACTAAAGGCGCCTGCACCTCCCCATCCAGAAAGAAGCATGCATGGGTCGCATTTTACGCAGCCAAATCCTCTACTTGCTGGGCATTTACGTTTATCAATATCTGGTCCTTGGTCAAGCATAAGTATTTTGAGGTTTGTGTTCTTTACTAGTTCAAGTGCTGAAAAAATTCCTGCTGGGCCAGCACCAACAATTATTACGTCGTAAGCCAAAACCTATCATTCCCAAAGTAGATACAACGACAAAGATATATGTTTTTTCTTTTATTCACTAATATTTTTCGTCAAGATGAATTATGATATTACGATAATAGTAAAATACTTGGAGTGAGTTAGTTTCGGAAGTGAGTGGTGATGCAAGAGATCAGTGCAGGAATAATCGTTTTCCGAAAATTTTCCAATCAAAGATTATACTTACTTTTGCATTACCAATATATGGGTGACTATTGGGATTTTCCACGCGGCAATATAAGAGAGAACGAAACCGCCAAAGAAGCTGCTTTAAGAGAAACCGAGGAGGAAACAGGTCTTTCAATCAAACATCTAAAAATTGTTGATGGGTTTGAGGAACGTGTTGAATGGTTTTATAGAGTTAATAGACAAAAAGTTCATAAGAAAGTCACATATTTTCTGGCCGAAACTGAGAGAGAAAGCATAAAAATCTCTGATGAACATGTAGATGCAAAATGGTTAAGTTTCAAAGATTCATTAACTCTCCTTAAATATAAAAGCTCTAGAAATATACTTCAGAAAGCCGAAGAGTACTTAAATAAACTAGTTTAACTCACGTGTGATGATTCTAAAACACCTTTTGCATCATTGAGTTGTTCATTCATTATTTAACCAGTCCAGCAGTCTTTTCTCGCCTTCTATCTTTTTAATTTCCGTAATATCTTGGGTAACTTCAAGACACCCTAAATAAGCATCATTCCGGTCTCTAACCGCAAAGTATCTGATGAAAATAAGCTTTCCTTTAAGGTCTATCCAGAATTCAGCTACGTCCCGTTTGCCTTTTTTGAAAGAGTCCAGTATCTGGTTGACTATATGCACGCTTTTCTGGGGGTGGCACTGCTGAACCTTACGTCCAATAATTGCCTCGGTTCTCAAGAATATTCTGTGTTTGCCTTGGCTGAAGAAGCGCACAGTGTCATCCTTGTCCACAAATGTAATGTCTATGGGTAATGTATTAAGCATGGCTTCCAGTTCTTCCTTCAAGAATGATCCAGTTTCTAACGTAATGGAGCCAGTTGTTATTTGTATCGGTGTTGAAGGCATAGATCTTTCTTCTTTAATGAAAAATGGTGGTTGCGGCGTGAAGCAACAATAGCCTATCTCATCAAACTGTTTCCTTATGTCAATCCACTCATTCGTCCCAATAATCTCCAAAGCTGTCGGAAACAGAATGTTGTTCTCCTTATAAAAATGGCTTGAAAGCATCTCACCTAAAGCAAACACCATTTTTTCAAAATTCACAACAAAATACTTGAAATCCATTGTTTCCCAAGTTTCCACAGTCGCGAAAAGATTCTTCTCGATTTGCCTAATTTTATCGTGTTCCATCCACATAATTGCTGGCGGCTGGGTTACACCGTGCTTCTCTAAATTTGGAAAAAGAACGTTCTCTTCTCGTAAGTAATGGCTTCCAGAATCTTTAAGGTAACCCACCACAGTGTTTAATTGTTCCATCTTGTTTTTTGCATCTTGAAACATTCTGGCTTCTTTCATTGCATTTGCGATGTTGTTGAGTGTTCCAGCAAATTCTAAGAGAATTTTATGTTCTTCCATAAGAATGCGTATTGGATGACCTTCTGGAACTGGAGATTTCTCCTTTTCAATAAGGTCTTTAAACAATGCAAGGTGAACTTCACAAAGCCTTTGGATTTCGTCACGCGTCATCCCTTCAGCAATAAGTTCCTCCTCAATACGTGCAACTTCAGCTGGTGTCATTCCTCCCAAAATTTCTTTTAGTTTCGGCTTCATTTCCTCAAGGTCTGCACCTTTATGTAGGGTTCTTATCATTTTTTTCAATACTTCTTTTCTATCTGTTTGCATAATTTTTCCTTCTTCAGTTTAAGATTGGTGGGTTCACTTTATGTTATAGTATGAGAATTAATAAAACATTAACTATTGTTATGTAGGAATGTAATTTATAACTCAACGATACCTTCAAAAGCCTTTTCAGCCGCCCCTGTCATTAGAATTCTGTTGTTTCGAAATTGTATTCTAAGGTCGCCGCCTAACAGGTGAACAACACATGTGTTGTCAACTTTTCCAAGAAGGTTTGCGGCCACAACGGTTGCGCAAGCGCCAGTTCCACAAGCCAATGTTTCTCCGACTCCGCGTTCCCATACCCGCACTTTAAGCTCATTACGATTCAACCATTGCACAAACTCGACGTTTATTCTGTTTGGGAACATTTTGTGATTCTCAATTTTTGGACCTATAGTTCCAACTGAATATTTGTCAACGTTATCGACGAAGATTACACAATGGGGGTTCCCAACCGAAATACATGTAATTTTATAATTTCTGTCATCTACTTGAAGGTCTTCGTTAATGCATCTTCCTTTTCCGATTACGGGAATCTGCGGCTTTTCAAGGATAGGTTCACCCATGTCAACCGTCACAGACTTAACCTTACTTCTTTCTGTCTCTAGCCAGACATTTTTTACGCCGGCAAGCGTTTCAACTTTTAGCTCTTTTTTATTTGTTACACCATTTTCATAACAATACTTGGCGAAACATCTGATGCCGTTGCCTGACGTTTCCGCTTCGCTTCCGTCAGCGTTGAAAATCCGCATTTTCACATCTGCAACCGCCGAGTTTTCTAGTACCAACAAGCCGTCTGCACCTATCGAATAACATCTTTTGCAAAGTTTTTCTGCAATTTTGTTAACCTTTTCTGGAAATCGTCCATTTCTATCGTCAACAACGATGAAATCGTTACCTAAACCATGCATTTTCCAGAAACTAATCTTTACCAATGAGTGTCACATTCATAAATTGAGTTTTTCCAGATTAACTAGTTTTCGGTATGGACCTTCAGTATCTCTGATGTATTACGTTCAAATATTATGACTTATTTTTTATTACTTTATTAGACCTAAGATTTCGGTGACTAATCATTTTCTGAAAAACAACTTTTAGATATAGATTTACAGGTGTCCTAATGTCTACATAAATAGAGAACCATTCATTAAGCAAGAAAAAATTATTAAATTGAAAAAGTTTTACTTTTAACTGTAAATGTTTAAAAGGTACGTCTACGTGTACTCGATTTTAAGCAAAAGTTTTATATAAAAAGATAAGACGTTTTTATTGTAAAATTCTCGCTGGTAGAGAAGCGTGGAGAATATATGATGCGGATTTCTACTGGAATTAAGGGTTTAGACGAAATGCTTGGAGGCGGGTTCCCTAAGGGAAGGGTTATCTTGCTTTGCGGCGGACCTGGCACGGGAAAAACTATTTTTTCGCTTCAGTTCCTTGCGGTTGCTGCAGAAAGAGGTGAGACTGGCGTTTACATGACTTTGGAGGAGCCTAAGAACTATTTATTGGAAAACGTTGATTCATTCAGTTGGAACTTGAGAGAAAAAGAGAAGAGCAACCGTCTTATGCTGCTGGATTTCTGGGCGGTTCCTTTTGGAGGCGAGTTAACTGAACTGAAAGGTCGTCAGAGTGAGGAAACATCTTCGATAACAAAAATTCTTGCTAATGCGGTCAGAGCGATTGATGCTAAATGTTTAGTTATAGATCCGATTACCAGCATAACGGTTCATGAACAGAAAGCCGGTATGAAAAGATATAGAATAGCAGAGATTTTTGACGAAGTAAGAAAACTAGGGTGCACATCTATCATGACCTCTGAAGTTACTTCTCATGGAGAGTTCTTAATGGAAGAGTTTTTAGCTGACGGGGTTATATGGCTTGAGAAAAACATTCAAAACTTCGATCTCGTCAAAACTCTCTGGATCGAAAAGATGCGTGGCACAAAATATGATGAACAACCAAGACGATACGTTATAGACGAGAGAGGCATTACGGTATATAACACCGAGCCCGTTAAGATCTAAAGAAGGAAAACTCATTGGCTGGGCGTGGCCAAATACCTGACCAGCGTAAGCTGAATTTAATAATGTACAGTTAGGTATAGTCAATCTTTAAAATAGAATCTGATAGTTTCTGGAACATCGATAAGGTAGCGGCGTTGTGAATTTCAGGATAAATCAAGCCATAAACGCATGACTCACTTTCTCTAAGAATACCCATCTTTCGAATAAACAGCTGGTAAGTTTGAGTCTCACCAAATAGTTGTATCATTGTTGAAATACTGTCTATAATAACATTGCATCTGCGGTTGTTGAAGATTGAGCTTTTAAGTATCTCATGAAACGTTGCGCCAATCGTATGAAGATCGACGTTTAGAACCATGAATTCTCTTTTCATTTCTTCAGCACTACTCGAAAAGACTATAATGTGGATCTTTTCAGGGTTCATCCAGAGAAACCGCCTTAGAGTATCCAATGGAAGCAAATTTTCAATCAAAAAGAGCCAAGTATCGATATTACTTTCAAGCGCCTTCTCTATTTGTCTCTCAATCCACATAGTTTCTGCAGTACGCGTTGACTTGGGATTAGGGGTCACGAGGACTAATCTTCCAACATTATTTGACACTTTAGTGTCAATGGGATGTGATTTCTTCGAAACCATTAGAGATTCCAGCCTTTTAGGTAATGTAGTGAAGTCTTCGTTAACAATCCCGAGGAAAAGAACAGTTTTCGACAAGATTGCGAAGGCATCTGTAATCCAGCCGAGCTCAGCAAAGAACATAAATATGTTTGTGAAGCAGAGTAGAATCCATCCTAAGACAAATATTTCTGTACTCTTACCGAAGAGAAATCTTAAGTAAAGAACCCCCGCCGTAATAACGGCATATATAATGCCCAGTCCTACGTCGAGCGGAAGCAACCTTAACAAAAATGCAATAGAAAGAGTGGTGAATATCGACATCACAGTGAATATCCCCCATTTTCCAGTTAGACTCCATACACCTATGGTAAAGAGAATGTGGGATAGGCTTCCAAATATGAACAAGATAGGATCATAAAATGGACGTAAAAAGATTTCAAGACCATATAAGATAAAGCCTGCTGACCAAGCATAATAGAACAGGTTTTTTTCTAATTTTCCTTTATGAATTGCTAAGGCTAGGTATCCGCCACAGAAAATTGTGACACCGCTATTTGCTGCTTGAACTAGAGACTCTAACAGGTAAATCCACCGTACTTTTCTATTATGTTAAGAAGTCTTTTAAAATTCTCCTCTTTCATCCCTACTCTGTGAACTTTTGGAATCGACCCAGCTTGTATGTCTTCTAAGAAACTAGCAAAGACTCCTCTAGGAACGACGCGTATCTTGACAGGAAAATATTCGAAGAAGTCAACTAAGTTTCGGTAGTCCTTATCATTTTCGTAAAGATAAGTATGGACAGATTTAGCGATGTCCTTAGAAAGCATTTTTGAAGAATGTTCAAGATAAATTACCAAGTGTTCGCGGCATCCTTCAGTTTCTGCTCTTGCAGTGAAATCTATGAACGAGATTCTTCCATTTCTAAGGGCTGCAATAAGTTCGTCTTCAGTGATTCTCGTAAAGTTTTGGAGCGCAATCTCTCCACCTATTCGTGTTTGGAACTTGAACACGGGGTAATCTGTGCCTATCACATCATCGCCCTTCGCTATGCATTTTATTGAATCTTCAAGAACGTACCTTGTGAGTTCTCCTTCAAGTGATGTGTAAACTGGCTGGTAAACTTCGCCTACTTTTACTTCATTCAAGTCAATCAGAGTGTCAGAGCTTATCTCTCCTTTTGCGACAGGATGCAATTCAATGATGCTTCTGCGCCAGTCGAAGATGAACCCCAACGGATACTCGATTGATGGGACATTGGAGCACAGCATCTCTGTGGACGCGTACACGGTTTTTGGAGCTACCCCTACCAAACGTTGTATCTCGTCGATATTTGCATCAGCAATAACCGAGTCTAGGGCAAGCAACCCCTTCAATTCTATCGGTTTTCCAATTCTTGGTGCAACTTGAGTTAGCAATGCCGAGGTAAGCAAAACTGCTGCATTAATCTTTTCATAATTAAAAGTGAAAAACTGGATTTTGTCTCTGTAGTGAAGATTTATGTTAGGAACTATTTTGACAATGCCTATGTCCCCTACTTCGGGTAATATGAAGCCAGCTGGGAAAGGGGGCGGCGCCACGTTGACATATATAGTGTCCCCATACTCCAAAGTGCATTCTTCACCGTTGTGAAAGAGTATGACCAACAAAGACATACCTGTCTTCATATAGGCGTTTGTGAATGCGATGCGCGGATGTAGGAACCACTTCTCTTTGCTGCTAGACCCGCTTGTTCTAGTCTTTACGTATTCACGAAGAGGATACATAAAAGCATCTTCTGATGGAGCGTTAAAGAAAGGTTCATAAAATTGGTATCTTGTGAGTGGCAACTCAGCCAACCTGTGAGATTTTTGGAGTTTAAGTTTCTTGCCGATCAAAGTGTCGTTCATTTTTGAAAGTTTAGTTTCTAACATTGCCTCTTGTTTAACTGTTGCTTTCTCATATGGTACTTGTAGAAACTTCAATCCATTTCGTTTCATATATTTTATCGCAATCTTTCCGATTGACGGATAAGACATTAAACTTGCGAGTTTAGAAATCAATTTTCTCTCTCTCAAGACTTTGTTATCGTCCTTTTTTAAATAATTTTTCATGTTTTAACCATTTTTCTGCTTTCAGAATAACTGAATTGCGCCTCTCAATTGTCAATTAGTGTTAAACTTTGGGTCACAGAAAAATTAATAGACTTTATGTCGTCTTGAGGTAGCAAATTTAGAAAAAGTTATAAACAACTTGAGTTACGAAGGTTTGGGGTGACAGATTCACCTAAAATTAAATTAGGCATTCAGTTTACAGCGTGTTCTGTTCAATTTAGGAGATGAAATACGGAAAACTCAATGTTTCTCAGAAATATCTTTGCTTTTCTTCATCAAAAAACTTGAGAATACAGAGGCTGCAAAGACAGGAAGGTTATAAAAGCTTAATAAGAGGTCAAGTGAAGTCGTAGAATCTAGAATGTGTAGGTCAATTCAAAAAGACGCTAAAATACAAAACATTGATTGAAAAGCGCCTTAAACACAAGGTCACATCTATGGATATACCCTGTTTATTAATCTAGGAAAGGCTATCGCATCCCTTATATGTTCAAGTTTGCATATCCAAGCAATTGTTCGTTCTACCCCAAGTCCGAAGCCTGAGTGAGGCACAGAGCCATACTTCCTTAGATCTATGTACCATTCGTAGTCTTTTGGATTCAGCTTCTCTTCCTCTATTCTTTTCAGAAGTTCACTTAAATCATGGATTCTTTGTCCTCCTCCAGTGATTTCACCATAGCCCTCTGGAGCTAACAAGTCAGCTGATAAAGTGACATCTAGATTTTCTGGGTCAGGTTTATGATAGAAAGCCTTTACACCTTTCGGAAAATGCGTAACGAAAAAAGGCTTTTCAAACTCTTCTGTTAGCTGTTTTTCCTCTATCCAGCCTAAGTCGTCTCCATACTCAACTTTAACCCCCTTCCTTTCAAGAATGCTAACAGCCTCATTGTAGCGGATCCGCTGAAAAGGCGGCATCATTGCTAAAAGATCCTTAGCAGACCTTCCCAAAAACTCGAGTTCTTTAGGCACTTTTTCTGCGAGGTTACTGAATATGTAACCTAAAAGGCTTTCTTGAACCTTTATTATGCAGTTTAAATCGCACCATGGCGCTTCAGCTTCAAGATGCCAGTACTCGGTTAAGTGCCTGCGGGTTCTAGACTTCTCAGCTCTGAATGAAGGCGCAACAGTATAAATCTTCCCTAAACTTGATATGGCCGCTTCAGCATACAGCTGCCAGCTTTGGCTCAAATAGGCTTCTTGTTCAAAGTACTTAACCGAAAAAAGGGTGGAGCCACCTTCGCATGCCGCAGTAATAAGAATTGGAGAATGAAATTCGGTATATCCATTTCGTTGAAACCATTCTCTAGCTAACTCCAGAAACTTTGATCTCACTTTAAGAATCGTTTGCATCTTCTGATTTCTAATCCAAAGATGCCTTTTATCGAGAAGGAATTCTGGACCGTGAAACTTTTTGGCGATAGGATAATCTTCTTGAGCTAAATGGATGATGTTTATGTTTTCAACTTTAAGTTCATATCCGCCAGGAGCTCTTTTATCCTCATAGACAGTGCCTAAAATCTCCAATGCGGATTCTTGTGTCAAGGTCTTAGCGGCGTCAAACTTCTCATCGTCAACTTTACCCTTCTTCATAGTGCATTGAAGTATGCCTGTTCCATCCCGAATCATGAGGAAGTGTATTCCACCGCTTGACCGCATATTGTCAAGCCAGCCGTGAATTTGTACATTTTCACCTGTATGCTGCCCCGAAAGAATAGATGAAACATCAACAAACTTGTCCATACCTAAACACCGAGTCTTGATCGTGCAAAATGTTACTTTTAGGATTCTAAAAATCTTTCCTAAAATATTTGGTCTTAACACTCTTCAAAATCTTTCTCAAGTGTTCTCAGCTATCTTGTAAAGCTTTTTCGGTAAGCACGTTTTAGTTTTCCTTTAAAAGTTCTTTGAGTAGATCTTTGCCTTTCAATGTTTTTATATCGAGCTAGAGCCTTAGCTAGCTTTGTCTTTGACAGATGCAAACTTTTCTTAGGTTTCCGTTTCAACGCCAAATCTTTAAAGGCAGGCGATATTGGACTGCGTCTTATCCGTTTCTTTTTATCTCCAAGCAATGAAGGCTTATCCTTTATAAACGAAACTTCTTTTTTTACCAAGTCTACACGTTCAACTTTCCAGCCGACTGTCAGCCACGCTTCAGACGGCGTGCGATTCAAACTGTTTCTCCACCACTTTTCGTTTATATATGCAGAGTCAGGCAGTTTATCGCCAAGAATCTCTTCGATAAATCTAAATGAAAGAGTTACAAAATTCGAATACCGCGCTTTTCTAGTGAGGTAACCCTCAAGTTGAGTGTACTTACGGCGAGAAGCGACAGGCATTAATCTTCGTTTAGCGCATCGCAAGCACGTTACTTTTCCTTCATCGTTGTAGATTAGGCAGTTCCTACAAAAAACTCTTCTGCACATGCTACATCGAGAAAGGGCATAATACGGATATGTTATGCCGCAAAGACAGCATTCTTCTTCAACTACAACCATATTAATACATTGAAACATTATTATGATTTAAAAGTACTAACCAAAAATAAAGTTTAACTGACAAAAAAGTTATTGCAAAGACCTTTATGAACCATAAAGATTAACAATAACCGTTAAATTATTGAAACAAGAAATTTAGCAATAGTTTGGAGATGATGTTATTTGGAAAAGAAAGTTGTAACATTCGGAGAAATTATGCTTAGGCTCACCCCGCCAAACTATCTGAGAGTTGTACAAGCACGATCTTTCGATGCTACTTATGGAGGGGGAGAAGCTAATGTAGCTATCTCGCTGGCAAACTTCGGGGTTCACGTGGACTATGTGACTCGTCTTCCTGCCAACGCGATCGGTGATGCTTGTCTAAACTATATAAGGCAGTACGGTGTGGGAACAAGCAACATAAAACGTGGAGGAGAAAGGCTTGGAATATACTTTATTGAGATGGGCGCTGCACAACGTGGAAGTGAAGTCATCTACGACCGCTCAAACTCGTCTATAGCTACAACTGAACCAAAAATGTTCGATTGGGATAACATCTTCGCTAACGCGTGCTGGTTCCACTGGACAGGTATTACGCCAGCAATCAGCAAAGGTGCGGCAGAAACATGCCTTGAAGCTGTAAAAAAAGCGAAGGAAAAAGGTCTTACAGTCTCTTGTGACTTAAACTACCGGGCTAAGCTTTGGAAGTGGGGAAAAACTGCTACTGAGGTCATGACTGAACTTGTAAGATATGTGGACGTTGCAATATGCAATGAGGAAGACGCAGAGAAGGTTTTTGGCATCAAAGCTCCAGAAACGGATGTTTTAAAAGGAAAGGTTGAAGCAGAAAAATACTTGTTTGTCGCCCAAAAGTTGATGGAAAAATTTCCAAACCTAAGAAAAGTTGCGATAACTTTACGCGGAAGTATAAGCGCCAGTCACAACACGTGGTCAGGTGTACTTTATGACGGAAAGATCTTCTATACCGCTCCTACCTATGATATTACCAACATAGTTGATAGAGTGGGAGCGGGAGACTCATTTGCGGCTGGCTTAATCTATGGGCTTCTAAACTTTGGCGAAGACCTTCAAAGGGTTCTCAACTTTGCAGTTGCAGCTTCATGTCTAAAACACACGGTTCTAGGAGACTTCAACATTGTCTCAGTGGCTGAAGTTGAGAAAATAATGTCGGGAAATGTTTCTGGCAGAGTTTCAAGATAACTGAAGGAGATGTTTTTATGCCAAAATTCATGAAACATGTTGTTATTGGAAAAATACTGGAGCTAGGTTTAGTGCCAGTTTTCTACCACGATAACTTAGAAGTGGCTAAGAAAATTGTCCAAGCATGTATAGATGGTGGACAAAAAGTCATTGAATTCACGAATAGAGGCGACTTTGCATACCAAGTTTTTACAGAACTCGCAAAATGGGTTAACGTTGAATTTAAGGATGTCATCATAGGCGTGGGTTCAGTTATTGATCCGATGACAGCTGCACTGTATATTAATAGTGGCGCCAACTTTATTGTAGGACCGGTCTTCAATCCCGAAGTTGCCAAGATCTGCAACCGTCGTAAAGTGCCATATTCACCTGGGTGCGGAAGTGTTTCGGAAATCTCTGAAGCAGAAGAAATGGGATGCGACATAATAAAAATCTTTCCAGGAGAAGAGGTTGGTGGACCTTCATTCATCAAAAATATGCTTGCTCCATGCCCGTGGGTGAAACTTATGCCCACTGGAGGAGTTGACACAACGCGTGAAAGTATCTTTGAGTGGATAAAGGCGGGAGCGGCTGCTCTCGGCATAGGATCAAAACTAATTTCAAAGGAGATTGTCAATACAGGAGACTTTGAAGCTCTCACAAAAAAGGTTGAACAGTGCCTTTGGTGGATAAAAGAAGCAAGAGGAACACCATTATTCCTTGGAATTGAACATATAGGTCTTTATCCTAATGCAACTTCAGCTGAGGAAATTACGAACTGGTATACAGAAACCTTTGGATTTACAAAAACAGAAGGGACATCTTCCTTCTTCATTTCAGGTCAAGGATCTGGAAGAATCGAAATCTTAAAGACTGCGGAACCCATCAAATGTCACGTTGCAATTCGCGTTTCAAATTTTGAGGAAGCCTGCAAATATCTGCAAGAAAAGGGCATAGAATTGGAAGAACCAAAGGTCAAGAAGGGAACCAAAGCAGTGTTCCTGAAGCAACCGGACCCAGCTGGCAACAAAGTTCACTTGCTGTATACATCTCCCTAAAAACTTTCCTTTTTTGGCGCCACTTGTTTTGTACACATTGACAGCTCAACTATTTTTTCTAGAGATCTTTGGAACCTAGTATCAAACAAACCTTTGATGTTACCAATGTTTCTTTCAAGTTCAGAATCAAACGGCAAAGATCCCAAGTAACTAACTCCTTTAAGCTTAACCTGCTTCTTTATCCAAGGCGAACTTTGGAGTTGCATGTTTTCTATCACTCCAATCACTGGAGCATCCATCTCTTTTAGCATCTCTAGGAGTTTTCTAACAGTTTCGAACGCAAGTTTCGAAGGCGTAGTAACTATGATGAACTTAACATCTCTTATAAGACGGAGAATGTCTAGAATGGTGTCACCTATTCCAGGTGGCATATCTAAGATGAGAAAGTCAAGTTTTTCCCATTTCGTGATTGTTAACAACTCAATCAAAGCGTTAGAAGTTTCAGTTCCTCTTAACGGTGAAGCAAGGTCACCAGAATAATAGACAATAGACATGTAACTTAGGCCATGAATGTTAGGGGGGACTAAACCTTTATCTTCTTTAGGCTGTTGTTTACCAACACCTAGAATAATATGCGATGAAGGACTTGTGAAATCTAGATCGAAAAAGCCTACCTTGAACCCTTTTCTGACCAAAATCAATGCGATGACAGAAGCAACAAAGCTTTTTCCCACTCCTCCCTTTCCGCTTGAAACAGCAATTATGTTTTTAACATCCTTAAGGCGTTCCTGGATTATCGCTGTTCGAGGATCGATCATAACTTTTTTCACCTATTATGTTTTCTATCAAGACTCCGCGTCCCTGTATAACATCAAAATCTGGGCTTGTGCAAACGGGACATCTAATGAATGAATGAGCGACTTCTGGAACAAAATGAATGGCTTCTCTAACATGTTCATCAAGCCCTATTTTGTTGAACAACCACTGGTGACCGCATGCTTTACACTTCAGTGTTGCGCGCGTTCTCGTGATTTTGATCTTCACATTTTTATATTTGGCAGAAAAAAGTTGCGATAGAGCAAATTTGAATATTTCAAGGTCTATTTGCTGAAGTTCTCCAATCTTAATATTAACTGTTACAACTCTTTCAAGTCCCTCTTTCTCCGCTGCAACAGTGGTAGAGGAGACAACCGCCTCAGCTAGAGCCCATTCATGCATAATTAAAAATTGAATTATACTTTATTTAAGCGTATTTTGAAACTTTCGGATTTCGCTTTTCTTATTTGCTCTTCAATTTTCCATCGGAATCTCTTGTTTTCTCTCTCTCTTTATTTTGTTGTCTAAAAGACAGTTGCCTTCGTATGATTTGCCTTTCGACTCGTACCTCCTTAACAGTTTCTTCAACTCCTTGAGATACGTCTAACTGTACCTGTCTGGGATAAATTACACTCGATGCAACCTTCTTTTCTTCAATACGAGAGAGCATATCTGGGAAGTGATAGACAGGTTGGGAAGCCGCTTTAGGCTTTTGCATCTTTCGGGACGCCGTTTTTTCATATAACTTTTTCGTAGCAACTTTACTCGGTTTTCTTTTTTCTCTCACAGTTTTCCATATTATTTCTGTCTTTTCTGCGTATTGCCTTACTTTTTGAAGTGACAGAACCTTCAGCGCCTTAACAACATCCTTCTTTTTAATTGCTTTTTTAGTTCCTAACAATGTTGATTTCTCAAGCAAGACGCCGGTCTCGTTCGCAAGTTTTTTTAACTGATGGACGCTCATTAAGTTAAGTATCTCTTCTTTTGTAAGTCTATTTACTCCTAAAAGTTCAACAAGGTCGGATTCCTTAAACTCTGAGGTGACAAGAATTTCTATCGCCTCTTCTTTTGACTTCACTTTTTGAAAGTTGCCTTCAGCGTCTTCCTTCTGAAGTACAATGCTGTTTCTCTTAGCAAGCTGCTTTAGTTCATCAAAAGTTAGTCTACCCAGCAGCTCTAGAGATTCCTCGTAATCTGCAAGTTTAGCTGAAAGAGACAAAAACAATCCCCTGAGAAAAACATTATAGTTTCATGATACAAAAGCCTTATGTTCATTTCCCCATTATTACGTGAAGACCGGTATTTCAAAGGTGAAGAATGATGAGGATGACTGCGAAAAATGAGCGAATCACAATGCTCCATGGAGCGGGCGGCACAATCATGCATAACCTAATTCGAGACTTCATCGTCACGTATCTAGGCGAAACGAGAAGTCCAGGCTTCGTTGAAGTCCCCCTTAAAGCCTTAGATGACGCTGCGGTCGTGAATGACACTGTTTTAAAAAGTGACTCCCACGTAGTAAAGCCTATATTTTTTCCTGGCGGAGATATAGGGCGATTAGCTGTTTCAGGCACCATAAATGACATTGCAGTTTTAGGAGCAGAACCCTTAGCCTTAACATGTGGACTTGTTTTGGAAGAAGGTCTCCCCATAGTTGACTTTAAAAGAATTTTGAGAAGTATACGTGACACTTGTATTGAGGCCGGGGTCAGCATCGTAACTGGAGACACTAAAGTTGTTGAAAAAGGCAGTTTAGGAGGATGCATCATCAATGTTTCTGGAATTGGAAGACGAAGCGAATTTCTTGAAAGGGACATGGCGGTTGTTAAAAGGTTTAGAAAAGATTTTCGTAGCAGATGGATCTTGGATTCAAACCTTTCAGTAGGAGATAAAATAATTGTTTCAGGATCTATAGGAGATCATGGTTTAGCCGTTCTTTCAGCTCAGGAAGGCTTAAGGTTCGGAAGTCAAATCAAGTCTGACACTAAACCGCTAAACCGTTTGATTCAGCTTTTACTTGGAGAAGTAGGGGGAATTGTCTCTATGAAGGATCCAACCCGTGGAGGCTTAGCTGATGCATTAAACGAGTTTAGCGAAAAATCAAATGTGGGAATACTATTAGAGGAAAAAAATGTGCCAATTCGAGATGATGTAAAAGCGGCTTGTGAGATGCTTGGGTTAGATCCGTTCGAAGTTGGCAACGAAGGGAAAATCATTATCGGCGTAATCAAAGAAAAAGCTGAGGATCTTTTGGATCTGCTCCATTCAACTGTAGAAGGAAAAGACGCAGAACTCATTGGAGAAACCACATCAAAATTTAAGGGCGTCGCCATGCAAACAATTGTTGGAGGAAAAAGGATAATCGCAAGACCAGTGGGGGATCCGGTTCCTCGAATCTGTTGATGCGCTTCTTAGAAGCGAATAAAGCACAAAAAATCTTATTTGAACAAAGATGATTATTTTGCAGTGAAGATATATGTTTTGCAGTGAAGATATATGGTGTTAATTGACATCCGAGATCAGAAAATAATAAGAACCAAGGAAGAGATGCTTAAACATCTTAAAAGATTTCGTCTAGAACCACGTTTCTCAGCTGGCGTCTGGTTCTTCTTTCCAGGAGGAGGCCGTTTCCACGAATCTTTCATAGAAAAAGGTTCAATTCAAGATATACTTGACAAAGTAAAGTTCCTTTATGATTGTGAGGTAGTTGATTCCAGCTTCGGTTTGGAAGCACACTACCCTAACGAAGTGAATAATGACTTAATAGATGAGTATAAAGGTTTACAAAAAGAGACGGGAATTAAGCTTATAACTGTTATCCCGAACCTTTTTTATGATAAGATTTTTGAGTTTGGTTCTCTTTCGAATCCTAACTTAAAAATAAGAAAAAAAGCTATTGACAGAACCATAGAAGCTCTTAAATTAAATAAGGATCTGGGTACTGAATTCTGTATTGTTTGGCCAGGCGCAGACGGCTATGAAAATCCTTTTGGAACGGAATTCTTGAGCATGTGGAACAACTTCGAAAAAGGTTTAGCGGAAGCTATGGATGCCGTTCCAGGTGTAAGAGTTGCTATTGAGCCTAAGCCCTATGAACCTAGAGGAAACAATATTTATAGGAACACGGCGAATGGAATCCTAATGGCGAGAAACGTAGAAGCCTTGTTAGCATCCAAAGAGAACGAGAAAATCTTAAGTGAAGGTCACGCTCTTGTAGGCTTAAATCCTGAAGTCGGTCACGTGCTGATGGGACATGAAGAATTGGCTTATTCCTTTGCTTCTATCCTTCGTGAAGGAAGACTTGTCCATACACACTGGAACAGTCAACCTTTAGGCAATTATGACCAGGATTTAAATGTTGGAGTCTTGGGTTTAGATCAGATGTATGCGGCGCTGCTTGTCTTGAGGATGTACGGCTACAAATGTAGGTTTGGAATAGACATCAATCCGGAAAGGATGCCTGTAGAGAAGGCTTTAGTCCTTAATATTAATGCGCTTAGAGTTGCCTGCGACCGCGTGAATATGATGGAATGCGATAGACTTGTTGAAGCCATGTACAATCCAGAACAGAACAGAGGCGTAGTCGAAGACGTAATGACAAGGGCTTTGGCCCCCTCCTCGACTCGTCTTATCGATCTTAAAAAAATAGATAAGACCTTTTCTACAGCCTCAAAATCTTTTATTGCTTCAGCCTAAGAATCAACCTCGATCATTCAGGCGTCCGCTTCGGTTTCTCAACGTAGTGTAGTGCCTTTTCAAGAGGGATTCTTCTTCAGTGAATGGTTTTAAGGCGACCACAATTTACGTCGTACTTAAAGGTGATGATTGCTTCTTTCATTTAGACTTTGTCAGAGAACCTTTCTTGTATTCGTCGTTTTTTGTCGCGCTTTGGCATCTTATTCAAAGTATTAGTAGGCTACTGAGACGTGTCCATGTGTTCTCAGCTTTCAAAAAGTGTTTTGGTCACGTCTCATCAGATTCGTGAAATACTCTGTTCAGCCTTTAAAAAATGTAAACATGAGGCCTAAGAAGTAGAAAGTTATTGTGAACCAAAGTTTTTGCCTCATTTGTTTTCTTCATGTTTAGGCAAAATCTTGAAGTATGGTTGAAGTCTGTTGGAGCTCAAAAGTGCGTTCATGAAAAAGTAGGTATCGACATACTTTTGTTTAACCATTTCTTCGAGGTCATGTGCAGAATAGATTTTTCCAACCTCCAACCTCAGCTGCTCATCAATTATCGCGTCAACAATGCCTGTCTGCTCAATTACTTGACCGCAGTCGCCGCAGAACGTTGCTTCAGTGTCTCTTAGGACAGTTTTTGAGCTGCATTTAGGGCATTTTTTGCCTTTAACTTGGAAAAGATCTTTTTCCACACTCATCGCCACTAACCATAAAATAGGTAGATAAGGATTAATACAACTTTCTATTCTAGAAACAAGTCTCCCCAAAATTACTTATAGTTAGTACTAGATTTTTATTGTAGTGAACAAAAATTAAGTTGGATGGAAAAAAGCCTTGAAGAAAATGAAGTATGAGGAATTGTTTCCACATGAAATTGAGGAAATAATGCGTGAGACTCCAATTGCCTATCTTCCTTTAGGAACTTTAGAATGGCATGGGCCGCATCTTGCATTGGGAAACGATGCTGTTAAGGTCTATGATCTATGTCTAAGAGTAGCTACAAAAGTAGGCGGCATTGTTGTGCCGCCTACATTCTGGGCGATTGGCGGAATGCCCCAGCCGTGGACAACAAGGTTCAATGAAGAATTGATTGGTCAGCTACTTTACAGCATTTTTGAACAAATGTCACAAGTAGGCTTCAAAGTGATTGTTGCGGTGACTGGACATTACGGGCTAGAACAAATGTTAACGCTTAAGCAAGAATCTCTAAAATTTATGCGGAAAAGCAACATAACCATTTTTCCCATAGCTGAATACGAAGTCGTAACAGACAAGGGTTATCGTGGAGATCATGCTGCAAAATGGGAAACTTCAATTTTATGGTATCTCCGCCCAGAACTTGTTGATGTTAAACGGTTTCCAGAGACAGAAGAGACCATAAATATTTACGAACATGGGATAATAGGAGAGAACCCTAGAGTCAACGCTTCACAGGAACTGGGAAAAGAAATCGTTACCACGATAGTTAACCGCCTTGCTGAAACGGCGCTACGACTATTAAAAAATACTTCGCAGTTTCACCGTTCAATGTATGTTACTGCCCTTTCTAAACAGGTGCAGATACTGGATGAGAATATTTTGTCAGAGATGAAAAAAGAGGAAAAAGAAACGAATCTGGAAAATTACTACCGGTTTCTCGATCTGCTCTGGAAGGGAAAATATATTGATGCAATTAAAATGGCAGATACACTTCTTGCAGAATAAAGCAGAATAACAGAAATGTTCGTGTTGTTATAGTGTTGAGAAACAGTGGATGAAATTTTATTTTATTCTATGAAAATACCTGCATAAATTAACATTGTTTGTCTACGACTCCTAGATATGACATTAATACCAGTGCATTTGCAGTGAATGTTAGGCGACCTAGAAAGCCCAATAAGCATTTACAGGTGTCCTAAAGCGGATATTATAGCGCTAGGAAGCCTGTTGAGGTTGCGGTTAAGTGAGATTTGACGCAGCGGATGAGAATAAGATGGAAACATTCCATGCTAAGCGCCTGCTCCAGGAATCCGTAAGCGAGGGTGTTATCTGAGTGATAAAAATTATAAGTTTGAAAACTTCTGAACGAAGCGATCTAAGCTTAAGCATGCCGTTGAGATGCTACTGAGAAAAAGAATAAAAACGATGCTTGCGGAAAAAGTAACATAATTAAAGCTAATTCTTGCAATTCGCCACATAACCTAGGATTTGTTAAGTGCAAGTTTAGGATTTCCATAAGTAGCAGCCCAGAAAAATCATGCTTGTTTAGAATTAAGTCTTAAATATTTTTTGGGAAAGTAAGTAATTGTAGAGAGAAGCATGTTAGAGATTTAAGTTTACAATTGAACCTCTATACTGCAGGTTGAGGATTATGTCTAAAGGTCCCAAGATTACTTTCATAGGCGCTGGCAGTGCGAGATGGACTAGTAGGATACTTGTTGACATATTTCTGAATGGGGGTCTGCGAGGCTCTAAAATATGGCTGATGGATATTGACGACTACCGACTTAACATTGTAGCAACATTGGCTAAGAGGTTAATTCAGGAACTTAAGCTTCCAATTGAGGTGTATGCGACAAAGAATAGGGGGGAAGCCATCAAGGATGCCGATTTCATCATATCAACCGCCCTTCCAAAGGGATACTTATATTATGAGATGATGAGGGACATATCTGAGGAGCACGGATACTATAGGGGGATCAACAGCGTCGAATGGAACTATGTAGGAGATTACCATACGATATGGGGTTACTACCTTTTTAAGCTGCACCTGGACATTGCGAGAGACATTGAGGATCTATCCCCAAATGCACTCTTCTTCATAGTTTCAAATCCTGTTCTTGAACTTACAACAATGGTTGGCAGAGAAACGAAAGTTAATGTTGCAGGTATATGCCACGGCTTCTTAGGCTATGACGCGGCAATCAAGGTTCTAACTATGCGCTTGGCTAAGGAGAAGCTAGGCAGAAATATTACTTCGCACTGTGCAGCCCATAGGGTTGAACTCATTAAAGATGAGATGAGCCTCATAGAACCCGAAGATGTTGAAATCGATATGAAAGGATTAAATCACGTTATATGGCTGACAAAGTTCAATTATAAGGGTGAGGATGGATACAAGTATTTGGATGACTGGATTAGAGAGGACGCTGAAGAGTACTGGGCTGTATGGAGAGAGCATACTGCAAGCCCGTGGGATCTAGGTCTATCTCCAGCAGCCATAGACTTATACAAGACATACGGCTATCTACCTATAGGAGACAGTGTTCGTGGAGGAACATGGAAGTATCACTGGGATCTGAAAACAAAACAGTACTGGTATGGCCCTTATGGGGGACCCGACTCCGAAATGGGCTGTGCAATAAGGATCTTAGAGGTGAGAAGAAACATGGGTGAGCTGACTAGAATAGCCTTGGACAACTCTAAGCCAGTATCGCACTCAATACCCATGAGGCTAAGCGATGAGGTCATAGTGACCCTAATAGACTCTGTATATAACGGCAAACAGGTCGAAAGCTACAATATATCGAACTATGGTAGGCGAGTTAAAGCCCCAATTTATGTGAATCTCATGAACAAAGGAATTGTACCTAACCTTCCAAATAATATAGCAGTTGAAACTCAGGTGAAGATTGACGGGAAGGGCATACATCCAATACCTAAAGATGCGATTCCAAGCAAGATCTACAAATATGTCATGCTACCCCGGATAATGAGAGCTGAGTGGGCTCTTGAAGCCAATCTTAAGGGAGGTAGGGACACACTCGAACAATGGCTTTCAACGGATGTCAGAACTAAGAGCTCGAAGCAGATAGAGGACGTCATAGACGCAATACTGAAGGCTCCTGGAAATGAGGAAATGACTAAACACTTTAGCTAGCATCGCCAACTGGAACCTATGAACAAGCCTTTTCAAGAGGAAAATTGAGATTCTATGTCGCTACATAGCGGGCTCTGATGAGCTCTTGCAGAAGACTTGTCAGTTTCGGCGCAGTATTCATTAACATCCATTGACGTAACTATGCTGACAATCTTTCCATCTTAAACAACTAGCAATTTCCTGATCCTTTTTTTGCCATCAACCTAGCCGCTTCAGTACTTATTCAATTTCAATACTTTATTCAATACTTTCCAGACTGGCCATGATAAGGGGATGAGACATATTATATCCGCTGCCTTCACTATTTAGGAATATATACATTACTCAACGATTTTCCGAATAATGTCTCTCTCGGGCATGATACCGACAGATATCCTATCACCCGTAACCACAAACAACCTTATATCAAACTTGTTCATTTTCTGAGCATCTTTCCTTATGGTTGAGTAACTCCCTAAGAGTCCTGACAGATCTAGTCATCACGTTACGAACCAAAAGAACCCCAGCCATACCGTCCACCGCCACTTTCAACTAACTTTCCTTTTTGGAGTGGTTAGGTTTCTATAAACCCTCCAGCCAGACGAGAATCAACCTTTAAATCTATGGTTCTAAATCAGATACTTAATTAATTAGGAAGAGTGTTCATGGGCCGGTAGTTCAGTCTGGCATGAACGCCTGACTTGCACTCAGGAGGTCGGGGGTTCAAATCCCCCCCGGTCCACTCGGCGGAACCCAGCAACTCTTCATTTCAGCCTGTGGAATCCTCCAGTCTTCCATGATTCCTTTTCGGTGTTAGCGACTTTTTGCAATATACTGAATGATGAAGTATTGTAAGCCTGATGACAGATGCATTTTTGTCTAGAGAGGAAGGCGTGGAAGCGATTATTCTGGTTATTTAAAATGGATATAACACTATTTTATACTGTTTTTAAGATAGCCATTGGAATGGTCAACAAGATGGTCGACCAATTTCTGCTGCAATAATAATGCTATTTAGGATATTATGATCCTACCGAGATACTGTATTGAAATGCAATTATCTTTCTGGAACTATTGGATGTAGTATATCTGATTCCACAAAACCTTACTATGTCAACCTAAACCAACATTTGCAAGTAATGCAGAATGTGAACGATGGATATCGTTGTACAGTTGACCTGACTTCCTTCTGGTCGTCAAGAATCAATTGGTTCTTGTGCAGGAATAGGCGAGAGAAGATGCAGCAACCAATATCTTTGATCTTCAAGAAGGATTTTGTGAATCAATAAATTCCAAATTATCAAATACCCCTCATGTGAAGTCATGCTGAGAACTTTAATTG
>CAZIFH010000166.1:0-4289 GCA_964539065.1 uncultured Candidatus Bathyarchaeia archaeon
CGTTTAAGAATCTTAAACCCAATTCTTCACAAATCCTGCAACAATCATTTCAAAGAAAAAATGGTTGAGGCATGTACCCCAATCTTTCTCGTCGCATTCCAAAATCAAATCTGCGATAAACTACTTAATATTAGGGGTTTCAAGACTGATGTTTAAGAGCTGATGGATACGCATCTATGGAGTCTACCATGGGTTTTTACGTATTCGACTATTTCTCTACATTGCTTCATTGGTCACATCTTTGTGAAGAAGATGGGTGTTTACCCTATTTATTTATGCAATTTACTGGAAGCGTTTCTATCAGTCTTACACTCAACCTATTGATAAAGGCTGCATTCTGGTTTTTGTTCTTCCACAATCTTGTTCTTATAGTTATTAGATTTATACAAGCCCCTTATCAAAATACAGGAAAGCCTTTGAAACTTCCATGTTTGCGATACTTGTTCTTTCCATCAATTAATTTTGCTGCTGCCACTAGCTAGTATTGGCAAGCATCAATGTTATATCCTTTGAAAATAGGATTAACCATTTACATTGCGCTCTTTTTTGTTTGGGTAAAGCCTATTAGTTGGAGAGTAGAGACTAACGACATTCTGATAACCGTGAATATCGAAGCTGAGAAGGAATATATGCTACGTCTCTTTCCTCCTCATGAATAAGCGCTTTAAGGGAGGCTTGTTAGACGGAAAAGGTCTTTTTTACGGATTACACCATTTTTATAAGACTCTCTGCACCGATTACTATGGTCGCTTGGTTTGAGGTGAAGCTCAATCACAAGAAGTACTCAATTGTCATCTTATAAGTTGCTTGTTGCAGCTGTGTTCGGTTTTTTGATAGGGAGTGCTGCTGGTCTAATAGGCGTAGGAGGCGGGGAATTCAGAATTCCAATTCTACTTTATGTTCTAGATCTGCCAGTTTTAACTAGTTTTGCTGTAAACTTGCTAGTAGGTTTGGTGACCATAGTCGTATCTTTCTTGAGGCGTTTACATCTAGGACTATTGGATGCGCATTGCCTAATTTTGGCATCATTTATGTGTTTAACATCAATTTTTGGTGCTGTAGGTGGAGCTTCTTTAGCTGGCAAAGTTCCAGAGAAGCCTTTGAAGAAGTTTTTAGCTTTCTTTCTTGTTATCGTAGGGTTAAAGATTGGGCTGGAACCTTTCGTTGAGATCCTCAATACGCCGCAATTGGCTTTAAGTATGGTTGAAGAAGCATTTTTAGCTGCCTCAACGGGTTTAATTATTGGAGTAATCTCTGGAGCAATTAGCGTTGCAGGTGGAGAATTTAGAATCCCCATTCTCATGTACGTCTTCGGATTGGATATAGTTTCGGCGGGCACCACAAGCCTCCTTGTATCAATACCGACTGTTGCCTCAGGCTTTGTGAAGCATATAAGCATGGGACACGTAGATAGATCTGCATTGGTGATTGCGATCGTGATGGGAGCAGGTTCAGTCGTAGGCGCCCTATGTGGAGCGACCTATGTAAGCGTTGCTGACGAAGAAACGCTTAAGGTGCTACTTGGCTCCATCCTGATCTTGGCTACAATTAGAATGTTACAAGGTCCTAAAGACAATGTAAGAGCGAAAACCTCAGGTTGCTAGTGCGTTATGAACTCTATTTGACGCCAAATTCTTCGTAGCTCACAATGTCCTCGAGTTTTTTCCGTCTTCTGATAAGGTGAAGCAATCTTCCCTGAACGTCGAGTTTCTCTCTCGGATATCCCAGAGCCAGAAGAGCGACCACACGGAACTCTTCAGGAATATTTAGCAGATTTTTTATTTCTCTCTCGTTGAAGCTGCCGACCCAACATGTGCCCAGTCCCTCACCTGTCGCTACAATGACCATGTTCTGCATCGCTATGGTAACATCAATTGTAAACCATTTTGGAGAGATCTTCTCATTTCCACATCCCACGATAATGACAGGTGCCTCTTTAAGGAACTTTCCATACAGCGGCTTGGCCAGGTTATCTCTTTTACTGGCTTCTCTCACAACAATAAAGTGCCATGGTTGCAGATTCATGGCGGAGGGTGCAAGCCTCGCTGCCTCTAATATTTTATCCAATTTCTCATTTGGAACAGGCGTCAGCTCATATGATCTAACTGAGCGTCTCTTCTGAATAACTTCAAACACGTCCATTCATAATCCCATCAAAATTAGTAGTAACAATAAATAACTTTTCTGAAACACATAAGACCTAATCTTTATTCCTAGCCATTTTTCAAGCATCTTATTTCTGCAAAGATGTTTTTGCTGCATTCTGATCATTTTTTATACTTCCAAGTTTGAGTTAAATAAAAATCATAGCGACAAAATGATTCTAAGAGTTTTACTTTAAACAGAGTTCTCACTACTGTCTTGATGCTTAAACAAAGGTGATTACATGAATTATTTATTAAGCAAGGACTCGATATTGAGATCCTATGCGTTACGTTTCTAGAATTTTTGTAGCTGAACACAAACTTGTAAAGCATCTCGACCAGATCTGCGTGAGAGGACAATAACACGGTTCTGTCAATACTAATTTTTATGTGGTTAAAGAGGGTCAGCAGAGGAAAAGTGGCTTAATAATATTATAGCTCGCTCAGCCCTTTCATACTTAAGAAGTGTAGTTATCAATTTCTAATCTTGAAGCATGAACCCATTTTTGCTGTTTCAGCTGTTGAGATTCGCTAGCGTAACTAATGCTTAAATCTGCAGAAATAAAATGCGAATGTTTTTATCTCACAGTGAAATGCCAAGAAATGAAATCAAATGTAGGCGAGCTGTTGGGGAAGCAGAGCATTCATGATACATTATGCTAAAAATCCTAAAAATAATTTATCTAATCAATTAGCGGGTAACTGGAAAAAAGTTTCTTGGATGATTACCGTGCTTCCTTTTAATATTGCATTGGGCCCTATTGGAACGTTGGTTCAACTTTGTATTCTTGAGCTAAACGGAACGGTTGTTGATGTAGGTTTAGCTGTTACGCTTTACAACGTGGTAAGCATTCCTTCAGTGATGTTGTGGGGGTTTGTTACAGACCGCTTCCATAGGAGACGCCAATTGATTGTGGCAAGTTTTTTGACCACTGCCATAATCCTTGTTTCGTTTTTATTTGTGAGTACTTGGCATTATATTTCATTCCTTTACGCCTTGCTATCTTTAGCGACATCTGCTTCAACAACACCTCTAAATCTTCTTATAATGGAAACTGAAAAGAGAAACAAATGGGCAACCGCCTTTGCAAAATTTTCAATGATTACAAGCACTGGGTACACTTTGGGTTTACTTCTCAGTGCAGCTTGGGCATATTTTCTTCCACTAAAATATCTTTTTGTTCTTCTATCTATTCTTTCCTTAGTCTCCGCGATCCTAGCTCTCTTCCTTGTAAAGGAGCCTAGCGTCACCTTCGAGCGGCAAGTAATATTAATGAATAGACATGTCTTCTTTGAGCGGCTTAAAAATGTTCCATACATTTTTCTCAAAGTTCCGAGATTAGCTGATTTCATAAAACTGTTTCAAACTCTAAGATGTGAACTTACTGGATATCTGCCTCTTCTCTATTTTTCTATCTTTATGTTCTATCTAGCATCTGGTATCTTCAACACTTCTTTCGTTCCATCGTTGCAGACCAAAAATTTGTCAAGTTTGCTAATTTTCCTAGTAACGACAATCGGAGTGGTTGCCCAGATGATTTCCTTCAAGTATGCAGGTTCCTATGTTGAAAGAAAGTCTCCAGCGAAAGCCGCCGTTTTTGGGCTTGGCTTAAGAGCTACATGTTACGGAACGTTAGGGTTTTTCGTGCGTCTCGCATCAGGAGTGCCATTTTTTGTGAGTGCATTAGTTTTTTATCCTCTTGCAGCAGGGCTTGCATATTCAATATACTACACTGCATCCAACATTCTAGTGTTCAACACGCTTGGAGATAGAAGTCAAGGCTCCTCCTTAGGCGTTTACAGCGGATTGGTGGGAGTTGCTACAGTAATTGGCTCGCTGATTTCAGGCTTTATATCTTTCTACCTCGGATTCCACCTTACATTCCTTGTTGCTGCTATTTGTTTGGCATGCTCAGCTTGGCTTGTTTATAGGCTAATTCATCTTCTACCTGTAGCCCTTCCAAAAAATGGATGCTCTTAAGCTCTAACGAATAACAGTTTAATCTATAATAACAAAACTAAAAGCTCTCTATTTCTATCCATCGCCATGTGACTACCAATTTTTAAATTAAAGAAGCTATAAATCAGAATATAACTTCCAATGGCTAAATGCTAAGTGTAAAAAGAAATTTATACATATAAACC
>CAZIFH010000167.1:0-2948 GCA_964539065.1 uncultured Candidatus Bathyarchaeia archaeon
ACGTTACAGCGGCCATCTATTATTTTTATTTGAACAGAGTATAATTTTAATGTTAGTCTTTAATATTGATGTTGTCTATATAGGCTTGGCGTTTTTTAGTGAATAAGGCTTCCGATGTTGAGGGTGAGTCTTAGCTTAAAGGCAAAACTTGTTTATTGGTTTCTAATTAGGTTACACGGTATTCCAGTTGGAATTCGTGAGATTAAAATGGAACTGGGTTTTCTAATCCTAGAACATCTTTTATCATTTGGATGAGCTTCATTTTTCTAGGGTTAGTTGAAAACACAGTTTAGGGAGAATTTTCTATCATGCGAAGTTAAGGTTAGCTATTAGGTTCTTTACAAGGTTTGGAAGATTTATGATTTTCTGTTAACTCTTCTATTCTGTCTGTTTTTCGCAATGTTTATTGTCTGCCTTACTCTTTGTTTTTCATCGCATGGATTCATTTGGCGGCATACATAATATAGCAGCAACAATATTTGGTTTAATTACATCCGACTTTGATCCCTAAACTCTTTATAGACAGAGGTTTATGAAGGAGTGTTTAGAGTTATTGGTTTTCAATAATCATCAAGTTAGGACTAATTTCAAAGCGCTTTAGTTAAGTAGTTTCCAGAATAAGTAAATTTTAATTATTCTAAAAACATG
The DNA here is from genome assembly GCA_964539065.1 of uncultured Candidatus Bathyarchaeia archaeon. Lineage (GTDB taxonomy): Archaea > Thermoproteota > Bathyarchaeia > Bathyarchaeales > DTEX01 > JAGTRI01. The sequence continues at coordinate 649 of CAZIFH010000167.1, forward strand.
GTTCCACACATTGATGCAAGGTTTCTCTCCAAATAATGTTGCGATCTGCTTCATGTGAATGATTGCCAAATACGATAGTGAGCTTCTATATTGGTTTTATAGATTCTTTACTAATCACGCTCTTTGAAGTCATTGTTCAAATAAGAGCCTAAAAGTAGATTTTGATCTTATCGCTAACTCCTGAGATCTAGCGAAAAAGAACGGTATATTTATACTAGGCGACTTTCTTTGAACCACTTTTCACCCAATCCATGCATATGTCTCTAACCGTCTCGGCGATTCTGTTAATCTGTTCTTCGCGAACTTCAAGATTTTCAAGGTTTAAGACTAATTGAACTCTATAATAGTCTTCATCTGGATTCTTGGTGCACGTAACCTCATTTTTAATTGCAGTCTTTTGATCTCCAAAAAGAAATGCGAAGGTGAACGGGAACTTTTTGATAATGTATCCTTTTGAAGTCTGCGTTTCAGGTAGCTCCTCAAGATCCTTGATTCTTTCACTCAATCCAGACTTCAGTTCTTCAAGGCGACCGTATAAGAAGCTGAAGAAGAAGACAGCATCATTCACTTTAACTTTAACTGGCATTGTTATGCTTCTAGCTTGGTAAAATTTGAGAATCTCGTCCTTTCTAGCTTGGATTTCTTTCTCTGTACCTTTAACCCTACCAACCTTTGATGGAGTGTACATCTTAACGGCTAGAAGTGCTGGACGAAGGGTTGAAAGAACTGAAGCGACTATAGCTAAGGCGAAGGCAACGGCGCTCCACCACCATTCAAGTTTCTCTCGAACCACGATGCCTTGTCCAATTATGGTCATACCACGATAAAAGCCTAGCCCAAACAGGTATCCTAACCCGCCACCGACCATACCAAGAATTATGGCTTCTGAGAAAAAGACCATAGCTAAGTGACTTGGATTAGCCCCTGTTAATAAGAGAACCTTCATCTCCTTTCTTCGTTCATAGACGGCATTAAGCATCACTGTTCCAACATTTAAACAAGCCATTACGAGAGGAAAAATTATATCAACAGCGCCTTTCGACTCGTAATAGAACCCTACGAAATAATGCTTAACTGAGCTACCCTCTGCGACATACAAGTCACAATAAAGATTGTTCACTACAACCTCAATAACGCTAGTAGTCTCGTATCCACTTGGCATCCTAAAAGCTATTCTAGACAAAGTGTTAAATCGTCCTATTTCATTCTCATCCTTTCTTGGCTGACTTTCAAGATTAATTCTTTTTTGAAGATCAATAGCTGTCTGCCAATTCATAAAGACAACATTTGAAGCATTACATAGGGTTATCAAAGATTTACCATCTTTAACAACTATAGTTTTTGGTCCAAAAGGCTGTCCATCAATATCTTTGAGCGCCAAATAACTTGTTTCACTGAAAATCCCCCTTACAGTGCAGTTCAAAACAATTCCTTCAGCAGATATGAACTGGACGATCTCGCCTGGCGCCGCTATGTTTAACTCAGCAGCGGCACTGTCACTTATGAGAATTCCTGTTGGATCCGTAGGATTCAGATAATTGCCGCCTCCTACTGAGACAATTGTATTTAGCCTACTGTAGCTTGTCTCATTTAAGGCATCCACCGCTACAACGCCGCGAATGTACAGAGTTTTGCCTGTAGTTGAAACTATTCTTGCAATAGGGTATTCAGTAGGATAAGTCTCTATTTTTGGAGCTGCCTGCTGCAAAGGCAACATTTGAGAGATCCTATGGTAGTAACCTATATCCATGGGTGTGAAAAGTGAATAATTGTTTTGTCCTTGTAAGAAAAATTCGTTTCCAGGTTTCTTCATAAGATTCCCGTCAGAAGGAGGGATGTATTGTATCGTCTCACTTGTTACTCCGTATACCCAGCCAAAAGATGTTAGAGACGTGAAAGCGAGAATAAAAATAACCAGAGAAGATAATGTAAGGATACTTCGGGCTCTCTGAATCTTTATTTGTCTTTTTCCAAGCGAAAACAATGTGGCAAGAACATCTCTTAAAGAAAAGATCCCTTCCATGCGAAGTTTCCAGCTGCGAGTAAGTAGGTAGACTATGCCTAACGTAGCGGCGATAGATGCAGCTGCCACCTCAGCGAACAATTCAATTCGTTGCTTGACTATGATTTGTGTGCCTGGATACACGAAATATAGAAGCAACAGAAATAATCCATAGAATCCAATGCTAGAAATGTATTTTTTGCGGTTATTTTCAAATATGAAAAAAGCTAAAATGACGCTGTAAACTGCAAAGAATGCTGGAAGATAAACAGCGTTCGCTGAAGCCCAAAAAACATAA
>CAZIFH010000168.1:0-3899 GCA_964539065.1 uncultured Candidatus Bathyarchaeia archaeon
GAATTGAGATTTAGACAATTCTTAAGTAAAAGAAAATTTGTACTAACAATGAACTATAAAGTTAGAACTTAAAACCTTGTTTGTTCCTGTTGTTAGTAAGCACAAAAGTGGATAGGCATGAACCTAACGCTTTATTGATAACTTAATCGATAACAAAGGCATGTCATACATAAATAGAATTAGGGAAGAACGTAATAGAAGTAGGAGGAAAATATAACAGCCCTCAGTTATACATAATTTGTTATCTTGTCTCTCTTCTACAAATTATCTTCAAAGTGATTGTTGAAGAGGCTAGAAGAGTATAATTGTAGATATCCACATGAATAGCATAATAATTTCATCCAATTCTATAATTCTCAAAAGAAATCTGAAGAGACTTGAATAAAACAAACTTATAAATTTTGGCTTGACTATTTTAGAAAACACAAGTCACAAAAATTCATTTGCTTCATGTCAGTCATGCCTCTATGGAAGCTGAAATGCATCATATAAGAGGGGGTTAGCGCAATGCTTCAGCCTTAAAGTGTGCCCTATCTTATGAGTGGCCTTTTTAGACAGTTTTTTGAAAAAAGCTCATCGTCTTTTGGCGTTCCATAGAATTGAGGTCTTAAACGGTAGAGCGAAATAATCGCTGCTTTCCCTGGACACTGATTTTCACTGAACACGAAGTTCAAACCTTTTACGTAGAGATTCGCATCAATAACACCTAACACGCCGATCTTCTCTATTAGAAATGACCTCTATTGATTCAGTAAATATCAAAACCTCATACAAAACATGGGTTGATTCATACTGTCGCCAATAACATTATAAGCGTTTTTTTTGGAACCTTTAAGCTAAACTCGGAGAGGTAACATGGAGTATTAGAAAAACCTTAGATAACGTCTTTTGCAATGTTTTCAGAATTATTTCCTCGATTTCTACAACAGGCTGAATAGTAATGTTCAACCATATTCAACCATTTAGTTTTTCAAATAATGAAAGATTCTCCTGGATTCGGTGCATAAGCCTGCAACCCAGTTTCTTTTTTTATCCAATTCGCCAGCAGTGGACAGTTTCCTTCTGCGCCATGAACTACATATACTGTTGGGTTGCCTTTAAACTTTTTAACGGTTTCTTTGAGTTCCTTTGCGCCTGCATGGCTACTGAAATCAAAGAACCCAACTTTAGCTTTAACTTTCCTCATCCGCCCATCTATGACGCATCTTCCCTTCTCAAGAAGCTCCTTTCCTGGCGTGCCTGGAATTTGGTATCCAACAAGGAAAATTGCGTTTTCAGGTTTTTTGCCAATCATCTGCAAATATGAACTAGCTGGCCCACCCTTCAACATCCCGGCTGGTGAAATTATGATCCCAGGTTTTTTAGAAGCAAGCCTACGGTCTCTCCAACCTTCAACCCAGTCTGTTTCATGGATTGCATCTAGAAACAAACGCTTGTCTCTAACGAACTCGGTATGTCCAATCAAGATTCGACTTGCCTCTCGAGCCATACCATCAATCATAATTGGATATTCAAAATGGTATGCCCTCAATACACATATTATTTCTTGGGCTCTGCCTACACTGAAGGCTGGAACCAATACTGTGCCACCTTTTTCTATAGTGTCTTTTACTTCGGTTACAAATTTTTCTTCAAGTTCTTTCCTTGGAGTGTGCTCTTCATTGGCATAGGTGCTTTCCATGATTACGGCATCAAGCTCGCCATAATTTTGGTCGGCAGGCGGAAGAAGTTTCGTTTCGATTGTGTTGAAGTCACTTGTGTACAAAACCCGTTTACCATCCGCTTCAACTAGTACTTGGGCTCCGCCTGGAAGATGCCCTGAGTTCAGAAGCTGAATCTTAAGGTCTCCTATGACTATCTCTTCTCTGTACCAAAGTTCCTTGCAGCTTCGCATCATTGAGCGAAGCTCAAGAAATTCAAATGGTAAGTAATAACTTGAAAGTTTTATGAAATCCTTAATCAGGATATGTGCGAGGTCAAAGGTTATCCTTGTTCCATAAACAGGCTTGTGTTCTTGAATGTGAAATATTGGAACTGCCCCTGAATGGTCAAGGTGGCTGTGCGTAATTATCACGGCATCCACCTCACGTGGCGGAACATGCATTGGAAAGCCGGGAGTATGATTAAGCATAACTCCATAGTCAAGCAGAGTATGAGTTTTATCGGTTTTAACTGAGATAGCTGCTCTGCCAACTTCTCTTGCGCTACCTAAAATCTTGATTTCTAATGTGAACGCGGTCACCATCCCAAACTTCAATCTTAAATATGTACGAAATATGTTAAAACGATTTACTACAAATGCCCATATAGAAGCAAACATATATTAATAAACGTTTTTCATCATGAATTAAGGAATCTTAATTGCTGCTATAGAAATAAAACGAATTAGCGGGATCAATCTAGCAGCCTGAAAACCATAAAGTAAGATCTTATAACCAATATCTTTCTAATAGTAGAAGAAGGCAAGTTGGTATTTGTTAAATTTCTAGAAAAATCAGCTTGAGAAGCTTTTTTTCAGTGCACAACTGCTTAGAAATTTTAGCGATTTTCTCTTGCCATGTACCTTGCTCCGCCAGGATGACTGCTTTTTCATATTTCATATTTTCAATATATTCTGCAACTCGTTCTGCAGTGTACTTGAGGGTTTCAAGGTCAGGTGGAGATACGCACTCATTTTGGGAAAGAGGATAAACGTCTTTCAGCTCAACTGGAATGACGCCGAATGGAGGGGTGTAAATACACTTGTGGACTTCTGCCTCATTTACATTAATCTTTTTATAGACTTGAGCCAAAGCTTTTTTGGCATTTCTGGATCTTCTTTCGTGATTGTTTCTAAAATAAGGGGTTAACAGAAGGGCAGTAGCTTTAACAGGCGGGACATACCTTTCCAGAAGCCTTTTTCTGTACCGAACAACTTCAGGTCTAGAGAGACTTGTAGAGTTGAAAAAAAAGAGACCACTTTTTTTCGTCACTGGGCTATGCTTCTCGATGTACTCCTCATATTTTTTAAGGCGTTTTAGTGCCTGCAAAAGCGACGGGTGACTGTGAGCTTGCATTTCCATATGTTCCCAAAGTCTTCCTTCAGTAATTGCCTGCTTAATCAGCCTTATTTCTGAAAAACAGACGTAAAGGTTGTGTCTACTTAGATTACTTTCCTGTTCAGGTTTAGGTATTTCCGCCAATTCTTTCGGATTCATTTTTGTACAAACTGGACACGAACATGGAAAATATTTAAGATCCTTCAAATGAAAGGTTCCGTGGTTTGTCATGTAACGGCCGTTTTGGGCGAATAGACTATATGCTGCGGAGTCAAAAAGGTCACATCCAAGGGCAACAGCTAAAGAGAACATGAATGGATGGCCTGCGCCAAAAAGGTGAAATGGTCGATCAGGAGGAAGATTCATCTTTGCCGTCAAAATCATGTCGACGAGTAGGCTGAAGAGGTACTGTTCCATTACGGGCGTTGGACTTCCAAGAGCGTGAATGTCAAATTCAAGATTACCCATTTGTTTCGCAGACTTGGCTACAAGGTTTAAATAGCGTCCACCCTGAACGGGACCGACCCAAAGTATGTCTTGACGAGTTTTTTGTGCTTCTAGCTCTTCAGCTCTTTTCCGAGTTTCCTCAACTGTAGCTTCTGCTTTTTGTTTTGTAACTTTCCATCCTGTTGGTACATCAAGAATCGTCGCAATGTCTGTGCCAATTTCTTCCTGAAACCGAAGAATCTCTACTGAAGTAACCTCTACATTGCCGTATGCAAGAATCTGATAGGCGCCTGAATCCGTCATTACAACGCCTGGAAAATCAAGGAATCTGTGAACCCCTCTTTTCTTTGCTTCTTCCTCGCTTTTCTTCTTAATGAGGTAAGCGTTGGTTATGAGTATTCTACAGCTGAAATC
>CAZIFH010000169.1:0-2724 GCA_964539065.1 uncultured Candidatus Bathyarchaeia archaeon
ATTTGAACACTGGAAGGATAAGCCACTGGAGCTCGCAAACATCAGCGGCATAATAGCCAACGGTGAACCCCACCTACACATCGTCGTCTCAGACTCAGAAAAAGCATACGCAGGGCACCTTGAAGACGGATGCCGCACACTCTACCTAGCTGAAATCGTCATCATCGAAATCAAAGGCCTAAACCTAAAAAGACAATGTAACCCAAAAAACATCGTAACACTGACAGTAAGCGATTGATTTTAGCATTTAATTCTTTTCCTATTTTGAATTCTTAACATCGATTACTGATTTGTTAGGCACATTTTTGGTGTTCTCTGTTATTCTCACACCACATTGTTCTGTTCAATTATCTTCAGTTTGCGATTTTTGCTTTTTGAAATAGTTGCATACTCCATGGGAGAAACATCGAAGATCGACGTTGCAGTAAGGGCAAAACATTTCAATCTCGCCCTTTCAGTCATGCAATTTGTACAAAGCTGAAACAGAGTTAAAGATATAAGTATTACATTCATTCCAAAAAACTTCAAAAAGCCTTTTTTACAAAAAGGACATTTAGGCGGGAGGTTTTTCATTATTAATGGGCTCATCATTCTTAGCTATATGTCAAGTCTTTAAAGATTATCAAAATATAACAATCTTTTTCGTTCTATCTTCACAAGTATTTTCAAGGTCAAGATAATTATTATATATCGCGAGACAATTAAAAGTGTGGAGAAGAGCAACGAAAAAATGTGAGAAAAATGAAAGAGCCTTACTTCACATTTGATAACATCACTCTCTTTAATGAGGACTTTCTTACTACCGATTCAATAGAGAAAGGCAGTATTGACCTTACAGTTACTTCTCCACCCTATAATGTTGACATAAAATATGAAACTTATGATGACAAGATTCCCTATGACAAATACTTAGAGTTTACTGAAAAATGGCTGAGTAAATGTTACTATTTGACTAAAGATGACGGAAGACTATGCCTAAACATTCCTTTGGACAAGAACAAAGGTGGCCAACAAAGCGTTTGCGCTGATATAACAACCATAGCTAAAAAAGTTGGGTGGAAATACCACGCCACTATTATTTGGAACGAACAAAACATTTCGAGACGTACTGCGTGGGGATCATGGCTAAGTGCATCTGCCCCTTTTGTCATAGCACCTGTAGAAGTCATCTTGGTTCTTTATAAGAAAAGATGGAAGAAAACTAGTGGTTCAAGAAAATCAGACATAACCAGAGAAGAATTTATAGAGTGGACTAATGCTGTATGGAATTTTAGTGGCGAAAGCAGAAATAAAATTGGACACCCATCGCCATTTCCAGTGGAGCTTCCTAAAAGATGTATAAAATTGTTTAGCTTTATTGAGGATACTGTGCTTGACCCTTTCCTTGGTAGTGGAACGACATTGATAGCATGTCTGCAAACCAACCGGAAAGGAATAGGTATAGAAATAGATGACAAGTATTGTGAACTGACTGTTAAACGACTAAGGGAACTGGGAATCATGCAGCAGCAGTTAATAGCTTAGGACGGTTCAGTTTTTGGGTAAATCGATAAGCAACTTAGTTATGGAGTATTTTATGTCACACCCAAAACAGGACTTGCCACACGGTCCAGTTGTAGACTGGGTTGAAGAACAATATTTGAAATTAACAGGTAAGAAACCAAGAGACACTTGGAGAGCTATTAGAAAACTTTACCAGGAAGGAAAATTGATTAAAGTAAAAAAGGGCATCTATAGATACGATCCAACGTATGTTCACGAACAAGAGCTTTTTGATTTTCCAGAAGAAATGAAAGAAGCAATATTCAGAAGAGACAATTATAGGTGTGTTGTTTGCAGATTAGGTAGAAAAGATGGCGTTGAAATATGTGCTGATCACATAATACCTAAAGACAAAGGAGGAACCAATACTATTGAAAATGGTCAGACTTTGTGTATGCAGCATAATCTGATTAAAAAGAACTATTCTCAAACAGAAGCTGGAAAAAGATATTTCATTAGAATGTATGAGACAGCCATAAAAAATAATGATAAGAAAATGATCGAGTTCTGCAAACAAGTTTTCGATGTTTACAACCACCATAAAATAAACTCACATATACCTAGACCAGACAAGTAATACAAAACTTTTCAAGTATAGAGATATTTAAATTTAATGAGTTTTTTAATTTTACATAATTCATAATAAATCAACAACAAAGGTAATAATTATATCTTATTAAGCTTGTATAATGTGTTGAGGTGTGTTTGTTGGTTTCAGCTTGCGTTCTGATTAGAACCGTGTCGGGAAAGTTCGACGAGGCAGTTAAATCGTTGCGTCAAGTTAAGGGTGTCCAAAGGGTCTTCCCTGTTTTGGGCAGGTTCGACGTGGTGGCTGACGTTGAGGTTAAGGACCCGTCTGACCTTGGATCTACGATACTGAGGCTTGGAAGGCTGGCTGGGGTGGTTTTCACAGAAACTCTTGTGGAGATTGAACAGTGAAAAGGGAGGATGACGAAATTGCTTAATGCATGTGTCTTGTTGAAGGTTTTGCCTACGAAAGCCGACGCCATCTTAAGCGCGGTCAAGGCGATAAAGGGAGTTAGGAAAGCCTATTTCACTTATGGACGGTTTGACATTGTAGTGTTTCTTGAAGTGGAGAACTACAAGCAACTCCGAGATCTAACAAGCCAAATCAATGAAATATCTGGCGTTAGAAGCACAGAAACCCTTGCAGAAGCCTAG
>CAZIFH010000170.1:0-5367 GCA_964539065.1 uncultured Candidatus Bathyarchaeia archaeon
CCATTAACGTCAATTATCTCACCTGTGATATAGCTAGCCATGTCAGAAGCTAAGAAAAGCGCCACGTTCGCCACTTCTTCTGGACAGCCAACTCTCCCTAACGGTATAACTTTCTCAAAATAGTCAACTGTTTCCCTCGTCATCCTCGTCTCTATAACGCCTGGAGCAATAGCGTTTACCGTAATACCCATTGTAGATAATTCAGTAGCAAGAGATTTCGTTAAGCATATTAAAGCAGCTTTAGAAGCTGCATAATGAGCTAAACCTCCAGGTTTACCTGGAGGAACTTTACCTCCAGTCTTCGCTGCAGTTGAAACTATGTTTATGATTTTACCATCTCTTCTTTCTACCATGCGGGGAAGAACTGCCTTTATACAATAGAAAGCACTTTTTAAGTTGCACTGCATCATCTTGTCCCACTGTTCCTCTGTCATGCTAAGAAAAGAAACGGTTTCATGAATTCCAGCGTTATTCACAAGAACGTCAACCTTACCTAGTTTTGCATAGATTTGTTTAAAAATTAACTCTACTTGATCTCTATTACTTACGTCGGCCGCTGCTGGAAATGCTTTTCCTTTATTGTCTATAATCTCTTTAACTGTCGCATCAACCGTTTCTCGGTTTCTTCCATTTATTACAACAAGCCCACCCGCTTTAGCAAAGGCTAAAGCAGTAGCTTTTCCAATGCCTTGCGTAGAGCCTGTGACTACACAGACTTTTCCCTCTAAAGATATGAGATTTGAAAGGTCATTTCGATCTTTGCCACACAAAATATTCACCTAGATAAAAAATTTAACCTAAGATTCTTAATAGAATTTCGTTGCACAAAGTAATAAACAATTGTTAGATGATATTATAAGATCTCAATCTTTCCTTGAGTTTTAAAATTTCTTCCATTCTTAACGGTCTTAACGGTCTTTTAGGAACACCCGCTTTTATTCCCCTTAACTCTAGCGCTGCTTTAAGAGGCGCTATTGGAGGTCCATCCAAAGCCCGTTTAACAGCGTTTATTTTGGTTTGCAGATTTAAGGCTTCCCTGTACTCTCCATTCTTAAAGTTTTCGTAAAGCCTAACTAAAAGCTCCGGAATAACATTAGCAATAGCTGATACCTGAGCCGTTGCACCCACCATAAACGTTGCGAAAATAAGATCGTCAGCTCCATTAATGAAGATTAAAGGTTTAGGCATGCTTTCTATAATTTCTTGTGCTTGCATCATGTTTCCACTGGATTCTTTAACGCCTACTACATTTTCGATTTCACAAAGTTTTTTCATAATCTCTGGCGTAATGTTAAATCCAGTATGTTTTGGAATATTATAAACAAAAACTGGCATATCAACAGATTCAGCTATTAACTTATAATGTGCTAAAAGTCCCTCTAAATCTGGATTGAAATAATATGGTGAAACAGCGCCGATAGCTGCAGCTCCAACTTCATTGGCATGTTTAGCCAACTCCACAGCATCCATTGTATTAGCTGCACCTACATGAACTATAACTGGAACTTGATTGGCAACCTCCTTCAAAACAGCTTCAGCCACAGTTTTTCTTTGTTCAAGAGACATCAATGGTCCTTCACCAGCTGAACCGCACACAAAGAATCCATGTACTCCACTTTTTAGGTGGAAACGTACAACATTTTTAAGATATTCAAACTCCACGTCTCCTTTATGATTAAATGGAGTAACAATCGCTGGAATTATGCCTTCAACCTTAATTTGTTTCATACATACGCCTCAATTTTTTGATAGATTATTTTATGCATCACTCTTTAATTTTTTGTTATCTCAAACCATACAAAAAATAAAAGGCTCGAAAAATAAATTTGACCATAGAAAAGACAGGGTTTCACTTAACAAAGAAAACGTCAAACATAAAAGAATAAAATGGGTACACGTCAATCTAATAAGTATCAACCAGATTTAGAGTCGACGGGATGATTGAGTTATGGTAAAGTTTGGAGTCAAAATTATGATCGGTCAAGGAGGCCTTACGTACGATACGATTAGAAATGCATGGTTAGATTGTGAAAGGCTTGGATTTGATTCAATATGGCTTTACGATCACCTCTTTCCATACACTAAACCTAAAGAAGATTGCCTTGAAGGATGGGTTACAATGTCTAGCCTATGTTGTCAATGTAACCGTATTAGATTTGGAATCTTGGTTACAGCTAATACTTTCAGGCATCCGGCATTGCTTGCTAAAATGGCATCTACGCTTGACGTAATTAGCGGAGGCAGACTTGAGTTCGGTATAGGAGCAGGTGCGCTTGAAGCCGAACACCGCGCATATGGAATACCCTTTCCAGATGCTGCTACTAGAATAGCTCAGCTAGATGAATCTCTTGAAATTATTAAAAGAATGTGGACTGAAGAGAAAACCAGTTTTTCTGGAAAATATTTCACTGTTAACAACGCGATTAACTATCCTAAGCCAGTTCAGAAGCCTCATCCGCCAATAGTAATTGGAGGATTAGGTCGAAAACTTTTGAGAGTAGCAGCAAAGCATGCGGATGTCTATAACGCTGATATTTTTACTTCGCCAAATGAATTTCAAAAAAGAATTTCTATTTTAACTGAGATATGTAGGGGGGTAGGAAGAAATCCGAAAGAAATTGAAAAGACTATTTTCAGTATGGTAAGCGTTGCGGATACAACTGAAGCAGCTAAAAATAAAGTAGAGATGTGCATCAAAGAAGCAGGGTTATCAGAGGTTGTTTCAAAAAGAGATCCAAAATTTGAATCCGTTATTTATGGAACACCAAAAAAATGTGTTGAAAAGATTGAACAGTACATTCAGGTAGGAGTAGAAGGGTTCATTTTGGTTTTTCCATTATTTCCTCAAATTTATGAGATAAGACCTTTAAAGCTTTTTATAAAAGAGGTTATGCCGCAGTTTCAAAACTAGCATTATTCGTAACTTTTTAACTTGTTTCACCTATTCTTAAGTTGCAATAAAATAAAAACGCTTATACACAGCTTAAATGTTTTCTGGCATCTGTATGTGCTTATCTGTCAAAAAACCTTTTTCAACAAAAAGGTATGTTAAAAAGAAAATAATTTAGTAATGAAAAGATTTTTCTGTTGTAAACGATTAATTTACTGAATGTGAGATAATTGGCGCAACTTTCCTTAATGAATATGGCAGTTGAGTATTTTACCCGAAGAGGGTATGAAGTAAAGAAAGATCAATTTCAAGATGAAAACGAAATTATTCCTAAGTTCGACCTTATCGTCAGCAAAAGTAAAGAAGTGCATCCTGTAAGGGTTAAAGAATGGAATAGAACTGTAGGAGTTAACATTGTAATTAGCATGGACAAAGTATCACAGCGAACAGGCTTCTCAACCCCAATTTTAGTAGCCAATAAATTCAGTGAACACGCAAAAGCTTACGCTAACCGTAGAGGAATTATGCTGATTACAAGATTTGAGATCATGCGAAGTTTAAAGTAACCTTACAAATAAAAAGCCCGTCGGGTACGTGTTTAGATGCTTTTGAAAGTCGATTTTCGCATTCTCTTCAAAGTAGTTGCAGCAAATAGAGAGCGACGTCCAAATCTTTTGGAGTTAACAAAATAACAACTGCCATCGTCTCCAGCAAATGATTAGCAGACGCTATTGAACGCAAAACAAACATATTGCAAAAAGCATTAAGATTTAAAAATCTTTCAAGTATTCCTCAAGTTTTCCTTCAGAATCCAATTTTCCCAACCAATCAACGATTCCCAGTTTACACTTTTTCTTTTCTTTAAGAATCTCTATGATCTCTTGTGTTACTTCTTTAGGTATTCTGCCGGTAACGTCGATCTCGCAAACTTTATCGGTTCCACATCTATCTACAGCATCATATAAACAAACATCAAGAACCTCCGCAGCAACATTTTCACGAACCTTCCCTTCTCCATACCCGCGGTTTCTAAGTGTTTCCTTAAGTTCTTCTGGGTCACGCCTTAAAACGAAAACCAATCTAATGTTTTCCAGAGGAACCACATCAACTGCATAGTGTCCTTCAATAATTAATGTCCCCCTCGAACGCGAAATAATGTTTTTGACTCTGTTTGAAATCTTCTCCATGTCAGCAACTAGGGTGTCTCTTTTTCGGTCATCTCGAATGTACAATCCTTCTTCTTTGACAAGATCTCCAATGGAAAGCAGTTCAGCGCGGAGCTCGGACGATAATTGCTTGGAGACGGATGACTTACCGACTCCCGGAGTGCCTGTGATTATTATTACATTATTATGTTCAGAGCTGGAAGGACAGACGTTATCTTCACTCAACTTCCTGATCCTCTAAAATGATAAAGTATATGACAAAAATGTTTTTTCTCGTTCAAGATATTTGTGCTTTTTGAAAAGTTTAGGTTCACTCGTTAACGACTTTTTTATGATCTTTGAGTTCATAACGGTTTTATTGAATTTACCGAAAATTATTTTCGAAATAGTATATAATCAGTATTTAACACTTTGGTAAGTGTTTACAATGAATCCTTCTTAGCATGCACCTCACAAAAATTAAAGAATAACGTGGTCAATAAGATAGAACGCGTCAAGCGGATTATAGCATTTTTATTGAACAATAGAAAATATTCTGTCATGTTGAGGCTTAATGTGCAATCTTTAAAGTTTTATCCGAGTTTCTTCCTTTACACATCTAAGAACAATGGCAGTTTCAGTACTTGTCACGCCTTCGATTAGACCGATTTGATCGATTAATTTTGCTAGTTCTTCACGGCTATTCGCACGAATCTTAGCTATGGCATAGTATGTTCCAGTAACATCATAAGCTTCGTAAACATCTTCCATCTTTTGTAATGAGGCAAGAACCATCTGCAGATGCTTTGGGTTTGCGTTTATAAGGACAAAAGCCATGAGGTTTTTTCCTAATAGTTCAGGTGAAACAAGTGCAGTGAACCTTTTTATTACTCCTTTTTCTAAAAGCTTTCTAACTCTTGCAAAAATTGTCGCTTCGCTTACTCCAGTTTTTTCGGCGATTATTCTTAGAGGCGTCCTAGCGTCGTCCTGAAGGGTTTCAAGAATTACTTTGTCGACATCGTCAAGACAATCAATCATGTTAGTCCTACCCATCGATTTTCCGTTAATCTATGCACTCTACTTTTTATTAAATAAAAAATGGATTTATATATCATTTTCTAAATTTTTTTAATTTTTCCGAAAGGTTTATAAGAAAATCTTCATCTTCCTAATGAAATAAAATGAGGAGGTATAACCCTTCCAAATAAAATGTCCAGAATGCGATGCTGACATCGAAGTTCCAGAAGATGTGATTTCAGGAGAAATTGTAAGCTGTCCTGACTGCGGAATGGATTATGAGGTGAAAATCTCAGCAGACGGCATAACCAGTCT
>CAZIFH010000171.1:0-4207 GCA_964539065.1 uncultured Candidatus Bathyarchaeia archaeon
GGTGAATTTAATGAAGGATAAACAAATTTTTAGCTATGTTGAAACAAACGTTAACCTAAGAATCTGCGAAGTTAAATGCTGCATTTGTTAAGGAGGTGTAACGTTAAAATGCCGTACAAATTGGTTAAACAGGTTGGAAGAGTAAAAGAATACGTTGTGCCTTTAACTAAGAATCAAGAAGACAGAGCTATGAATCTTCATGAAAAATCCGTTATATTTGATCTTCACATGCACTCATGGATTCTTCCAGACAACATGAATGAACTTGCAGAATGGCATAGAGACAGAAGAGCACAAGAAACGGTGGGATATGAAGGAATAAAAAAAGGCGGGGTAACCGCGTTCATTGAAGGTCTTGGCGGTTTAAGGCACAGTTGGACTTACAATGACGTGGTTGAGTCAATCGGATTCAGATTATGCAACATGGATCATAACTATGATAAGGTGATTAGAGGCTTAAGAGCCGACGACGTAAGGCAAGCAAAAAAAGAGGGAAAGTTTGTAATTTTTATTGGTGTTGAAAACGCTGAGCAAATAGGTTATGACGTGGATAAAATTGACGTCCTTTATGGTTTAGGCGTTAGAAGTATGGGGCTCTCTTATAATCGTAGAAACCCTGTTACTGACGGTCGTACTGAAAGAACGGATTCTGGACTTAGCAACTTAGGTTACGAAGTGATAGCAAGAATGAATGATCTAGGCATGATTATTGATGTCGCCCATTCTGGAGAAAAAACAACGTTTGACGTGACAGAAGCTTCAAAGGATCCCGTCATCATAAGTCACACTGGAGCCCGCAAACTTTATCTTACTAAAAGATTGGCTACAGATGAAGAACTTCAAGCAGTAGCTGAAAAAGGCGGCTTAGTGGGGGTGCATACGGGTCCAAACATATTAAGCAATAAAAAGAGGCAAGGCGTAGAAGACGTTGTAAACCATATAGACTACTGTGTAAACTTAATAGGCGTAGATCACGTGTCTGTTGGAAGCGACAACTACTTCGGTGACAAGGTTATGAACCTCAAATATGAAATGACCTTTGACAAAGGCATGAAAAGCTATCTTGACGTTAACGCCTTGTATACAGAGGGAATTGAAAACCCAAGTGAATGGCCGAACATTACAAGAGAACTGGTGAAAAGAGGATACTCAGACCAAGAGATTCAAAAGATAATAGGCGGAAACGCCTTAAGAATTGTTGAAAAAATTGTAGGTTAAGTTAACACCTAAAAAAATGTGCATCTAAACAGAGAAGTCATAAGATTAACAACTGTTTTCATCAAATCAACGCGTAACATTAAGGTACGATTAACACTCTAAGATGTTTGCCGGATCTCTTTATTTCAAAGCCTTTATTAACCTCGTCAAGAGCCGCCTTTGCTGTACCTAAATCAAAGTTTATTTTTCCTTGACGCGCAATACTCAACAGTTTAGTTGCATCTGAACGCGTGAAGTCTGAAACCGACATTAAAATGCGTTCATTACTTATATTGATGCCTTCAGCAGGGTTGAAGGGCGTCATATTAAGGTTTATTGACCCTATTACGGATCCAACATCTACAGCTGTTCCGCCTTTTCTGACGCTGTTAATCGCCTGCTCAATCGTTTTAACGTTTCCTATAACCTCGAACGCAACGTCAGCGCCCATACCGTCTGTCAACTCCTTAACCTTTTTCACCGGATCTTCTTCTCTAGCGTTTATTACCTCGTCAGCCCCTAACTTTCTAGCCATCTCAAGTTTTTTTGACTCTACATCCACCGCTATCACTTTAACGCCTGAAAGCTTAAGTATTTGAATCGTCAAGGTTCCAACGCATCCTGTCCCGTAAACGACTGCGCTGTTGCCTACAGAAACCTTCGCCATCGTCACAGCGTGAAACGCTGTTCCACACGGGCCAGATATGATTGCACCTGCTTCCAAAGAAACGTTTTCTGGCAATTTATAGAGTTGACTTGGAAAAACCTTAACATACTCTGCGTAACATCCGTTTTGCGTAATGCCTAAAATGCCCGCAACCTCATCACAGAGATTGTCTCTACCAATTCTACAGTAGTAGCATCCGCCGCAAGTCATCACCGATTTTATGAAGACACGTTCTCCTACACTGAATCCCTTAACTTCGCTTCCAACTTCATCAATTATTCCAGCAGGTTCATGCCCCAAAATTATTGGCGTTTTCACCTTCATCAATCCGTCTACTCGCTGCACATCTCCTCCGCATATTCCACACGCCTTTATTCTAACTAAAACCTCTTTAGATGTGATCTTCGGAGTCTCAACTTCTTCAACTTTTAAAGGTTTTTTAGGCTCATAAAAAACGGCTGCTTTCATATTCAACTTCACCCTATTAAATTACGCTACCACCACAAAACGCTTTAATCACTATCAACCAGCCTTTAGATAAAGTTGACGCCTAAATATCTTTTCCCTCCATGACTACTGGAGTCACTCATAAAATCATGTTCCAGTAATACCAGCAGCCGAAGTTCACAAGTATCTACCTCACCTCGAAAGATGTTAAGTTGATTCCAACATGCTCTTTCTCACAGACTATGTTGTTTCAGTGCCTGCGAGACGTTTTCACTCCGAAATCCATGTTTCTTCGTACATACACACTGTTGCAAGCATTAAACATTAAAAGTTCCAGAAACTTTAGCGATATTAAATCACTCTTCTCATTAACAAATGTTCTTCCATAACAGATCTTTTCCTTGAAAAATACGAATTGAAAATAGTATTTAGTCATATTCCCTTAGCTTCTAGGTTTATACAACCACTGTCTATTCTTTCCCACCACACTCCATTAATTGGCGGAAGAATGGTTCTCTAGATTACTTCGCAAGCAAGTGACAAACCTTCCATCTTAAACTGAATCTACTCATTAGAAGAAAGGTCGACGGAGAAAATTTTTGTATTTTGGTGATGGCAAGTATTATAAACAGAAAACCGGAAACCATTTAATTTATTAATATAGCATGATGCATAAACATGCAGAATGGAGAAGAAATTATGCCGACGTTTACAGCGGAGCAGCTAAGAATTGTTGGAACCAAGATTTTTGAAGCGTTAAAAGCAACTGAAGAAGAGGCGAAAATCGTTTCTGACTTCTTAGTTAAAGCAAACCTTTGTGGACACGACTCTCACGGCGTGATTCGCATCCTTCAATATGCAAATGAAATTAAGGAAGGCAAGATTGTTCCAGGAGCAGAAGTTGAGGTTGTACGCGAAACTCCTTCCTCTGCACTTTTAAACGGTAATTGGGGGTTTGGTCAAGTAATCGGCTTCAAGGCAATGAAGATGGCGATAGAGAAGGCGACAAAAAACACAATTAGCGTTGTATGCGTCTACAACTGCAACCATGTGGGAAGACTTGTCGACTATACTATGATGGCGTCAGAAAAAGGAATGATTGGTATGGTCATGGCGAACGCCAATAAAATCGTTGCTCCATATGGAGGAATCGACCGAATATTAAGCACAGGACCTATTAGCATTGCACTCCCAACAGATAAGGAAGTACCGCTTGCATTAGACATTGCTACAAGCATATGCGCAGAAGGCAAGATAAGGGTAAGTCTTCACAAAGGCGAAAAAATCCCGTATGGATGGATAATAGACAAAAATGGGAATCCCAGCAACAACCCTTCAGATCTTTATGATGGCGGTGCAATATTACCTTGGGGAGGCGAAGTTGGATACAAAGGGTTTGGATTAGGCATAATAATTGACGTTCTTACAGGAATACTAGCTAGATCAACCCCAGCTTACTATGACGATAAAAGAGGAAACGGTCTTTTTATGGAAGCAATAAACATCGAAAGCTTCATGCCTCTTGAACAATTCAAAAAAGAGGTAGATGAATTAATAAAAGCCATAAAAAAATGTAGACTCATGCAGGGATTCAATGAGATCACAGTTCCAGGTGAACCTGAATTCAAAATTCAACAGAAGAGACTTAAAGAAGGAATATATGTTCCCGAAAAAACATGGATAGAAATAAAAGAATTAGCGAAGTCACTAAGAGTAGATGAGAAAATGTAAGTGCTGCATAACCATAAAGAGAATAGTTCTCTAGCAACAATTTTTATAGAGGATTAAGACTGGTTAAAATAAATTTCAATGTATCCAATTTTATAAGACAACAAAATATATTTTTGGTCAACTCATCTTCCACAAAAGTATTAGATTTTATTAATCCATATAAAG
>CAZIFH010000172.1:0-2904 GCA_964539065.1 uncultured Candidatus Bathyarchaeia archaeon
TTCCTGTTTTTCTACTACTCCATCTTCATCGACAATTGCAACTTCAGTATATTTTTTATGAACATCTAATCCGACGAACATACGCATACTATCGTCTGGATGCCTAATATCCCTCTTGTTCACATCCGATTAGCAACAAACTAGCGCACGGCATTCATAATAAAAATGAACCCGCTATTTCACTAATAATAATACAGACGGATTTGGTCTTATTTAAATCCATTAAACTTGATGGAAATTTAGTGTTTATATCAGTTGAGTTTAAGTAAGAAGTAAAGGAACAAGCAAAATCATCGCTTGGAGAGACCTCCTTAAGCAAATGTCTGAGCCTGAGCGCACGCATATGGTTGAGGCTAATGGCGTTATCTAGGAGCAATACCCTTGAGGTGTACTTATAGATGCCCAAGGTGATTCCGAAGAATACAATCGTACTCACAAAAGTTGTTAAAGTGTTGATTCGCTTTTATTTTCTTGGCGTATATAAAGATGAGAATTTAAAACTTTAACTTGTAAACAACCTAAATATCTTAAATATAGCAAAAGGCCAGGTTACAGTTGGGTGTGAACAATGAAAGTGCTTCTTATTAATCCGCCGCAGACGTTTTATCCAGGTTCAGAGCCGCCTGCAGGTAACCTTCCCTTAGGCATCATGTATATTGCCGCTGTGCTAGAAAAAGCAGGATATAAAGTGGAAATTCTAGACGCGTTTATAACTGATTCAATATTTCGGAAAATTGGGAATAAAATGGAAGTTGGTATGCCTTACGAGAAAATAATGGATGAAATAAAGAGAAGAAAGCCTGATATTGCGGGGATATCAAATCCTTTTACAAGCCAAGTAGAGAATACGATTAGAACTGCTGACATTGTTAAGGATGTGGATTCCGACATTTTAACAGTTGTTGGAGGTCCACACGTCACGGCGGTACCTGTAGAATTCTTGAGACAAGCTAGGAATGTTGATATTGTAGTAATCGGCGAGGGTGAATATACAATGCTTGACATTGCAAGGTTTTTTGAAGGATATAAAAGTATAACTCAGGTGCAGGGAATTGCCTATAAAAAAGATGACAAATTGGTTTTAAATCCGCCAAGACCTCTTATAAAAAACTTAGATGAACTACCTTATCCGGCTTATCATTTAGTGGAGATGGAACAATACCTCAATCCTAAAAAAATTGAGTATCGTAGTTTTAAGGACAGAGCAATACCCATGATAACTAGTAGGGGCTGCCCCTTCAACTGTATTTTCTGTTCGGTTCATCTCCATATGGGAAAGGCATTTAGAGCGCACTCTGCAAGTTATGTGGTAAACCATATAGAACATGTTGTTAATAAATATAGGGTTAAAACCATATACTTCGAGGATGATAATCTTACATTTGATTTAAAAAGATTTGAAGCAATTTGCGATAAAATAATTGAAAAAAACATCAAAGTTAAATGGGAAACACCCAACGGGATAAGAGCGGACAATTTGAACTTAAACATTTTAAAAAAAATGAAAAAAGCAGGGTGCCAGAGTGTCATCTTCGGCATAGAATCCGGCGATCAGTTCGTCTTAGATAACATTATTAATAAGAGCTTAAGGTTAAATGATGCGGTAAAAACAATTAAAATGTGCAGGGAAGTAGGATTAAAGACGGCGGCATTTTATATTATTGGTTTTCCAGGAGAAAAAAGGGAAAATATGGTGAAAACAGTTGAATTTGCCCTTAGGCTTAAGAAAGAATTTGACGTTGGAATGCACTTGTTCATAGCAACACCATTATACGGGACAAGACTATACGAAGAATGCAAGACTAAAGGATACATCCCAGAAAACTTGACACCGCGTGCTTTCGCCGAGGTAAGACAACCCAGAGGAGTACCATTAATTCAAACTGAAGATTTTACGCCTGGGGATGTAAAAAAAATAGCTGCCTATGCGGTTAAAAAATACAAGATGTTATCTTTAATTAGTTACATTAGGAATCCTAAAAAAACATTAGAAACCGTTATAGACCATCCTAAGATAGTTTTACGGTTCATCAATAACCTAACATCTAACTCCTTTTACTGGTAGACAATGATCTAAGATTCTGGTGAGTTTAATAATTTTCCTAACCGTTCGTATTAGATGGAGTTACGCGTGTTATGGTAGTACTAAATTCTTGTTTTGAAATTTTCTTGGTTGCTTTTGGATCTACTTGTAATTTTGGGTTAGGCTTTATGACTCACTCGAGGAGAACGAGTTTAGGGTTGTACTTTCTAAACCTTCTAAGACGAGGTTGATTGCTGAAGCTAAGGTTGAAGCTTACAGGGTGAGTGCCAGGATCCTTGCTCAGCTTTTGAGGGCGGATATGCTTTCTGATTGGATGCAGAGGGATAGGTGCCAATTCATGCTGCATAGGATAAGCCTTGTAAAGATGCGGACTGAGGTTGGAAACAGGGTTCACTCTATGCTTGACAGGCATTGTTTGAAGTGCCCATATCCACCCACTGTTCAGCCAGAAAGCGTGGAGTTGTTTGGATGGGCAGATAGATGTTATGGGTGGTAAGATTGTCGCTTTGGCCTTTAACGATTAAAGGGCGAAGCTTTTGATGTCTATACTATATTGGACTATTTTGCGGCTTCGCTGCTTTTGGCTAAGATATGCGACGTTAACCGTTTCAGCAGCGATGATAAGCTTGTTGGATAGGCTGGTTTAGCTTCAAGCGTTCACCAGTCAGGGGATAAGACGGTTTATCAAGGTTTTCGCCAGAAAACCCACGCCATTCATGGGTGGGATGAATGGCGAAGGGCTTAAATATGGCCTTTTTCAAGGCTTTTTCAGCCTCAAATCGGATGTTCCGAGCCCTGAAAAGGGTGGCGTAACATACGTTAGCCCATGCGTTAACGAGACGCATGGGATGGGGCTCGAC
>CAZIFH010000173.1:0-14803 GCA_964539065.1 uncultured Candidatus Bathyarchaeia archaeon
GCTGTTATCTTGTACATTGCCAAAAAATCGTTCAAATCGCCACACATCTTCTATGCACCACAAGAAGCTACTTCAACCCTAGCAGCGCAGCTTACATGTCCAAAATGTCGTGAAAGAAAATTGAAACCAACCAGCAACTACACCTTCGGATGCGAAAACTGTGGCTTCACATTCAGCGTAGGTATAGTAACTAGAAGAGAAACAGTATAAAAACAATTAAAACCCTTATTGCCAAGAATTTTGTCCTCTTATTTTTGCAATTAATAAATAGAATACAATTATCAATAAAAAGATCCTGATTTACATTACCTTTTCTTGTAAATGCATAAAACCTATTTAGGTGTGTTCTAGACCTCTATTTTGTCTTTCATATATTGTTTTTTCAATCGCCCTCTCAATCTGTCTAACGGAAGTTCCCAAGTAGTTTTCAGGGTTAAGCATATTATCAATCTCTTTCTCATCAAAAAGATCATATACCACTTTTTCACGCAAAAGGACGGTTTTAAAGGGAACTTTTTCTACTTCACTCTTAATAGCAAGTTGCCTAATGAGTTCATGCGCTTCTTGTCTACCAATTCCCTTTCCTACTAACGCCAACATCACAGCTTCTGACATCACTCTTCCTTCAGTTAAACCAAGATTTTTTTTCATTCTTTCCTCATCCACCTCTAAACCGGCGAGAACATTAATCATTAATTGCAACATGTAATCAACAAGTATACAAGCCTCAGGAATTATGAATCTCTCACATGATGATTGGGTTAAATCCCTCTCTTGCCACGTTGGGACATTCTCAAGCGCTGGAACCACCAACCCTCTAACTACCTTTGCAAGTCCACAAACTCTCTCACAGAGCTCGGGGTTACGTTTATGAGACATCGTTGAACTGCCAACCTGCTTCTTTCTCTCGAAAGGTTCATAAAGCTCTCCGATCTCGGTTCTTTGGAGTTCCCTTACTTCAGATGCAAACTTGTCTAGGCTGGAAGCTATAAGTGCACATAAACAAATCAGCTCGGCGTGTCTATCCCTTTGAATTATTTGTGTTGAAACTTCCACTGCCTTTATGCCTAACTTTTTCATCACAAGATCCTGAATTTCAATTGCTTTTTGACCTAAACCAGCTTGAGTTCCTACAGCTCCAGTCATTTTGCCGACAAGCAAACGTCTCTCACACTCCATCACTCTTTCAATATGTCTTGATATTTCTCTCATCCAAACTGACATTTTTAACCCAAATGTTATTGGTAAGGCATGCTGACCGTGAGTTCTGCCAATCATAATTGTGTTTTTGTAGCGGCTTGCCGCCCTCAAGAGAGTAACCTCCAATTCGTCTAGCTTGCCTTTAATCAATTGTAAAGCCTCACGAAGCTGAAGTGCTCTTGCAGTATCCACTATGTCATAGCTTGTTGCTCCTAGGTGAATGAAAGCGCCACTTGATCCACAAACCTCCGCGAACGCTCTAACTAAAGACATAACATCGTGCTTGATTTCCTTCTCTATCTCTTTTATACGGCTAATTTTAACGTATTTCGTTGAAGCCATTCTAATGATTTTTTCAGCATCCTCACATGAAATATTTCCAACTTGTGCATGAGCCCAGGCTAGTGCTGCCTCAACATCAAGCATTTTCTGAATGTAATTTTCTTCTTCGAAAATTTTGACCATATTAGGGGTTCCATATCTACCTGTATCTATAGGAAGAACAGGCATCCTCAACACCTCAAACTCTTTTTTGAACAGTAAAGAAATATCTTTCCCTTGGTATTTAACCATTAAAGATGTTTAAACCGTAGCCAAAGCGATCTGTGAGGAAACCAAATGAGAGATACTGCCATAGTTTATTCACAAAAATTTCTGAATCATAATTCAGGTCACGGTCACCCTGAATCTCCTCGAAGACTCCAATCAATAATGGATGGAATCAAAGAATCTGAGTTACTGAAAAAAGAAAGCTGTGTGCTTATTAGTCCTAAACCGGCAAGTATAGAAACCCTTGAATCAGTACACAACTCAAGCTACATTGAGCATATTAGGCAGCTTTCCGAATCTGGCGGAGGTATAATCGATGAAGAAACTAAAACAGTTGTGTCAAGAAAAAGCTTTGAGGTTGCTGAATTGGCCGTAGGTGGTGTGCTAACAGCTATAAATAAAGTTATGAGCCTAGATTTCCGAAATGGATTTGTTCTGAGTAGGCCTCCTGGGCATCATGCTGGTCTAGATTATGGTCTAGGCTTCTGCCTTTTCAACAATGTAGCGGTAGGAGCAAAATACTTGCTTAACAATTTTGGTTTACATAGAATTCTAATTTTAGACATAGACTCGCATCATGGAAATGGTACTCAGCAAATTTTTTATAATACTAAAAAAGTGCTTTACATCAGTCTTCATGAAGATCCCACTGAGTTTCCAGAAACAGGTTTTACCAACGAAACTGGGCATGGAGAAGGTTTAGGCTACACCGTTAACGTTCCTTTTCCATACAGAACTGGTGACGCAGTTTATTGGAAGGCAATAAAAACAATTGTAGTACCAATTGTCAACCAATTTAAGCCTCAATTTATCTTGGTGTCCGCAGGGTTTGATGGCCACTACAGAGACTATATTGGAGAACTGTCTTTGTCGTCTAAGATTTACGAAATGGTCTTTAACGCAATACTAAATTTGGCAAAAAACACATGTGAAGGCAAGTTAGTGGCAGTGTTGGAAGGAGGATATTGCCTAAGCGTTCTCAGAAAGGTTGTTCCATCCATTATCAGTCAGATGGCAGGTCATAAAACAAACTTGCATGATAGACATCCTATTCTAGATTTGAAGACACAAAATCAAGCAGAAAAAGTCTTGAAAAAGGTAAAGAGAATTCAGTCCAAGTTTTGGAACCTCAACTTCAGTTGAGACGAACTATTGTAGGATCTATTTATTCGATGACTTCAATAGCATTTTCTGGGCATTGTGACTCACAGGCTCTGCACACAAGACATTCGTCAACATTAACTGGAGAAGACTTGTTGTTCTTAAGTTCATACACTCCAACTGGACACACGTCGACGCATGTTCCGCAACCAGTACATTTATTTAGATCAACGTTTATCTTAACCAACTTTAACTCACCATTTGAAATTCTAAACACATGATTGTTAGGTAAATAAAAAGTTTTTGGATTAAACGTTACGGCGAAAAACGCATCGCGGAATAGGATATCTAAAATGACATTTATATCACTTGTATTATAAACTGAGGAATGTTACGCTAGCCTGTCTTTTTTGTCTTCCAAGACTCCTAATTTCCTTGAACCCGTCGGAAATACCATGTTTTCGACAACTAAGACTTTCTAGCTGGCAACGATGATTTTTTTTAACATATTTCTCTTAATCTTAGAATCGCTTCCTCTATTGCGTTTTCTGCACGTTCATTCAATCGCCTATATTCATTCAACATTTTCTGATGCTCTTCTGCTGATATTTCTTTACGTAAAAATCGTGCATCTATTCTTTCAATGTCTTTTTTCAAGGTTTCTATCTCTGTTTCGGCGGTTTTAAGTCGTTTCATTTGTTCTGAAAACTCTCCACCTGCAGTTACAATTTTTTCTCCAATCTCTGTCAATTCTTTTTGAATTGACAACATACGATCGTCAATTGAACTTCTTCTCATTCTGTAATTACGTCTAGAGATTTTTCCCTTTTTAACCAGATTGTTAATTTTCTCCAACTCAAATTGAAGCCTCCTTTTCTCATCGTATTTGTTCAAAAACTTTCTTAAAAGATCAGACGATAAAACAGTGGTGATAACGGCCTTGTGCGAGGGAGTTGTTGTTTTTCTAGTGTAAGATGTTATCAAAAAAATAACTGTTGCAAATCCAATCCAGAGCGCAGGTCTGAAAATCGACCATAGAATGAAGAATTGATACCTTAGCATAATTGTCGGTTCCTCTATTTGTGTAATGTTGTTTTTCGTAAATTCCACGATTGTGGAGAAACTTGATCTTTGTACCAAAGGCGTTAATGAAGATTCTTGGTATTCTGCCCCTTCAGGAAGATAAACCGTTACTGTTAATCGTTTTACAAACCAGTCGTCTGGCTTGCTAAGATTAATAGTTAACACATAGTCTTGCCAACCTTTCTGTTGGATGTAAATACTTGATGGAAGAGTATATGAAACTAGAAGTCTCAGTTTCTTTTGTGGATATAACGCATCACTCAGATATACTCTGACCTTAACGTGCGTTTCGTAGTTTGAGATGGTAACACTGGTTTTGCTTATTGCGCCATATACGTTTTGAACTGAAATCGAGGTAGCGTTAGCAGGTATAAAAAAGGTGACCTCGTTAACACTCTCGTTTGCATTATTAGTAATTAGGCATCGGTCAACAAGTGTTACTCCTCCAAAAGCATCAATTCTGACTTCTCTTTTCCACTCGTCAATGATGTAAGTAAAATTCGCAACAGAATAATTATCACTTATATTTTGGTCTGCATATACTTGTTTAACGCTGAAAGACATATATGAGCACTCGTAATATTGTACGATAATTAAAAACATCATAAGCAGTAATAAAACTTTGAATCCATGCAGTAGACTAATTTTTAATCGCAATTTCTTCAACACTTCTCTAGCCTCGATTGAATCGCAGTTTTTGTTGTAAAGGGAATATGTTATTTCTTCATCTTTTAAGTTTATATGTGAAACTTCATTAATTTAATTAAGTTTTAAGCAAGTTATCTTACAACTTCTTTTTGAACAATATTTGATGACGAGGTCTAAAATGCTGGCTTAAACAAGCATCCAGCTATGTTCATTAGTGTCAAACTAAACCTAATTTTTTATATCTAAAATACTGGCAGCATTCTTTTTTTGAAACGAAAAAGTCGATGGTAGAATCATCACTGGCTTAACGTTAACTTCCCATAGGATAAGTAGTATAATGAATTACCGACAAACTTATTCTTCTTGTTGTTTCAAATATTACGAAATAAAAAGGACACTAAGCTATATTGAAGGCTGAAAGGCTAAATGCCTTTTCTTTTTTGAACGTTATTTTCTTTTATTTTCTTTCTCTGCAAGCCTTAGATAATAGTCTTCGCTTTTTTTGGTTCCGAAACTTCTTATGCCTTTTTCTTTCAATTGTTTCTTCAGTTTAGAGGCATAGCTGCTTGTGATTTCACCTCTTTTTTCCATATAATTGATCACTTCTAAGGCTTGCTGTTTAGTGTCACACCTTCTGAGAAAGTCAACAATATCCGGTTCATAACCTTCAAATGTGCTAGCAGCTACTTTTTCTTCTAGTTCTGAACGAATTGATTTTATTACTACACGATTTTTTCTGTTATTCATTTCTTCTGCTAGATTAGGAAACATTTTCTTAAACTTCTCTTTTTCTATATCCATACTTACAGCCTTGTTGCGATTGTTACTGTTAATTTTTTTCTTGCTTAATATTCTTCTATACTGCTTGTCTTTCTTGGCTATCTAACATTCTAAACTTTTTTGCCTCCTTAAATAGGTAACCTTTTTCTAAACCAACATCAATGTTGCGCCATGGCAAGGGTTCATCAAAGTTTAACTCGCGTAAATAGCTATCCAGCTTGATATCACTTTCTTTCATAGCCCGTCTCCACGCTCCTAAATTTCCGCCATAAAAAGATGCTAGCTCAACAGTTTTTCCTATTTGACGGTTGCCACGACTTAGGAAGGCTTGAATCTGTGCATGGCGAGGATCCATTCCTTCTATGATTAATCTTCTGTCGCCATTAAGTATTTTTTTTAGCAGTTTTAAGCTCTCCCTAAAATACTGTACGGTCACCATCTTTTCCCACTGAAAGGGTGTATGTGGCTTAGGAACCAAAGGATTTATGCTTAGATGAATGGATTTCTCTCCGTAACCAGCATCAGCAATTTTCTTTGAGAGGTCCGCAATTGCCTTAACATCTTCGGATGTTTCTTGAGGTAAACCAATTATAAAGTATAATTTTAAACGTTTTATCCTGTATTGCAAAAGAATTTTAGCTGCATCAATCAAACTTTCATCATTCATGTATTTGCATGTTACATCACGCATACGCGAGGAAGCAACATCAGGTGCAATAGAAACATTTTTTTGTTTTCCTTTTGCCAGAAGCTTCGCCAGATTTTCAGTTATGCTTTCAGGTCGTAAAGAAGGTATGGAGAGTTCATATCCTTTGGAAACGATGTATTCGCAGATGTCCTCAAGTTTTGAGTAATCAAATATGCTAGCGCCGATAAGCGAAACTTTACCTACAGGAGTCTTCTTCATTCCCTCATCAATTATCTCTTCAACCTTTTTGAGGCTTCTTTCACGCCTTGGAAAACTTATGTGGCGGAGCATGCAAAATCGGCAATTACGGCTACAGCCGCGGGTTTCCTCTACAGCCAGTGCTCTTCCAAAAATCGTCATGAAACAGCTCCAATCTTCAACTATAGGAACTTGCTGTGCTAACGGATGAAATGCGTCATCAAGATTTTTAGCAGTAATTTTTCTTACAGTACTTGGATATTGAGAAACGTAAACACCTTTGAGGTCAGCGAGCTTCTCCATATTTCTTGTATCTTTGTATTCAATTAGATAGTTCACTAGATCTTCAAAAACTGGTTCAGCATCGCCTATCACGAACAGATCGATAAAATCTGCTAAAGGCTCAGGATTTGCAGTTACGCATGGACCCCCTGCAATAACGATAGGATGACCTATTTTTCTATCTTCCCTACGAGGAGGGATGCCGGAGCTTAATAGCATTCGAACGACGTTAACATAGTCTTCTTCGTATTGAAGAGTAAACGCAACAACATCAAACTTTTTTAATGGCTGATTGGATTCAAGGCTTGTCCACGGTTCACTTCTTGTAGGAACAAAAAACCGTTCGCAAACAACATCATTTTGTGCATTGAATAAAGCATAAAGCAACCTAATTGTTAGTCCGCTCATTCCTGCACGGTAAACATTGGGATAGCATAGTCCAATTTTCAGTTTTACTTTTCTCCAGTCTTTTTTGATTACGTTAAGTTCTCGTACCATACTCAACTTTTTACACTGCCCAAACTTAAGAAGAGATCACGCTATTAAAAGTCTAACTGAAGAAAAAATGCTGTAAAATCCAAAAAAGAAATTAATGGACTGAAAGATTCTCTAAGGAACAAATCTTTTAAGAGGATCTTCTGCAAGAACCTTGCTAAGCTGATCTATGTCTAAACCTTTTATTAGATCACCATATATTTCGCATTTTGTCTTTTTGATTTTTTCTTCTGGATCTCGAACTGTAATCTCAACTTCGTCGCCAGACGAAAGCGACACTGTGATATGGAAAGTGTCACTTGCTTTTTTTTGTTTTGGTCCAAGGACATGTTCAGTTTTCACAACATTGTATCCTTTTTCTTGAATTTTGCATAAAACCTCGTTGAAGCCTGAAGAATAAACCATAATATCAATGTCACTGTTTAGGTTGACGGTTCCTCTCCACACGCTTCCAATAAGTTTTGGGCTAAAACACCTAAGTGTCGACATTATTTCAAAAGCCTCTTTGCGCATACGAATTAGACGGTCTGCTCTTGAATCTGCCTCCCTCTCTTTTGCAATACAATCAAGTTCCTCGGCGATTTCAATGTTTTTAGGTAACACTCTAACTCCAAGATTTCTTGCTGCCATTTTTTTAGCCTGTTTATACTCCTTTTCTTGAGAGGTGTAAAGTAGAAATGCTGCTTCATGGGCCACCTTTTTCCTAAAAGCGCATTGATTGTTAAAAGAAGGTTTTTTAATCATATGGATGCATGATTGTTTCTTTTTATTGAATCATTTCAGTAACTATATCTGGTGCTGCTTTGACTTCAGTGATTGGTCTTGAAGTGAGCTTTGACTTTCGCAAGCCTACATGCCGTAGTGGTGCTATTTTCTTTGCCTCATTGTAAATGTCAGATGCGATTTTTCCAAGAACAATTTCTTGTACAGCTTCGGAAAATGAAAGCATGTTTATTTTTTCTTCTGTTATTTTTTTCATAATCTTACGTATCTCTTTTTCTTGAGAAGTTCCTATTCTAGTGAGAGTGAATGCGCACGCGGAAATTCTGAGGCCGTAACCGTCCTTCGTGGTTACGTTGATGATGCAGTCAACCCTTGTGGTTCTTCTTCTGACAAGACTTCTTAAATAGTCTCTGGAATACTCATGAGCTTTAAATATGGTTAAAGCCCTCTTTCCATCAACAGCAACTATCTGAAAATACATTTTTAAGTATTGATGAGCAAAATCCTCGGTTATATCGTAAAGGGTTGACTCGATAGTTCTGCCAATAATTTTTTTAGGGTCATCAGCTGGTATCGACCCTATCTCCACACTGCCGAAATAACTTGGAGCAATGACGTTATACCATTTTTTGCTGCGCCATTTATCCTTGACACGGCTTGACTTTGACACCTTGAAACACCACTCTAGTTTCATGTTAATGAAAAAAATGAAGTATTAAAAGGTTTAGTGACTTGAGTAGCCATTGTTGCTACTGCAACTTTATATTTTTGCTGCATGATATTCATAGGGGCCGTTTGGAGTCTCTTAATATGATTGACGTAAAAATCATCCGGACCACTCCAGAGATTGTCAGAGAAAATCTGAAACGTCGAAATGATCCTGAAAAGTTGAAGCTGCTAGAAGAGTTTATTGAAGCTGATAAAATTTGGAGGGCACTTCAAACACAAATCAACGATCTTAGAAGGAAACGTAACGAACTTAGCGCCAGGATTGCGAGAATGAAAAAAGAGGGCTTAGATGAAGTCCAAGTTCTTGAGGAAGCTGATGCCATACAGACAAAGATATCTGAGTTAAACATCCAAGTTGACGAGTATTATCAGAAGTCACAGAGACTTCTAAAGCGAATTCCAAATCTTCTCCATGAAACCGTTCCTTATGGTCAAAATGAAAAAGAAAACATTGAAATTAGAAGGTGGGGTTCTCCACCAAAATTTGATTTTTCTCCTAAAAACCATCTTGAACTCGCTTTAGAACTTGGTTTGGTTGACGAAGAGAGAGCAAACAAAGTAGCTGGAACCGGTTTTTATTACTTAAAAAATGAATTGGTTTTTCTTGACCTTGCGGTACAAAGATTTGCAATTGACCATCTAACAAAAAAAGGATATATTTTGATTGAACCTCCATTCATGATGCGTAGAGTGCCATATGAAGGTGTAACTGACCTCGCCGATTTTGAAACTGTTATGTATAAAATTGAGAATGAGGATTGTTACCTTATCGCGACAAGCGAGCATCCGATTGCAGCAATGTTTATGAATGAGACTTTAAATGCATGTGACCTTCCAATGAAGTTTTTAGGAGCCAGCACTAATTTTAGACGTGAAATTGGAGCTCATGGTAAATATACAAAAGGTTTTTTCAGAATGCACCAATTTAACAAGATTGAACAATTTATATTCTGTTTACCTGAACAGTCTTGGGATTTTCATGAAGAACTCCAGCGAAACTGTGAAGAGCTTTACCAGAAGCTTGGTTTACATTACCGTGTAGTGAACGTGTGTACAGGAGATATCGGAACAGTTGCAGCCAAGAAATATGATACAGAAGTTTGGATGGCAGACGGTGCCTTTAGAGAAGTCGGTTCGAACTCAAACTGTACTGATTACCAAGCTCGAAGTCTGGGAATTAAGTATCGTGAAGGAGAAGGTAAGCCTCCTAAAGATTTTGTTCATACGCTTAATAGTACAGCTTTAGCTACAAGCCGCACTATGATGGCTATACTTGAGCAGTACCAGCAAAAAGATGGAACAGTAATTATTCCTGATGTCTTGAGACCCTATATGAACGGTATTAAGAGTTTAAGTAAAAAATGATGTAAATACTCGAGTGAAATAACATGTCACCAGAACTTATTGGAATTGGCGAAGTTTTAATTGATTTTGTAGCTACTAAACCTGTCTCGTACACTGAAGTTTCAGCTTTTCAAAAATGCTTTGGCGGAGCTCCCATGAACACAATTGTTGGAGCTGCCAGACTAGGAGTAGCATCAGGCGCAATAACAGTAGTTGGTGAAGACCCATTTGGACAGTTTATTTTATATGAGCTTAATAAAAACGGGGTAGATACATCTCACGTGAAAGTTAAGAAAGGAGTCTTGACAACCATAGCGTTCGTTGCAAATGAGCCTAAGACTGGAGAAAGATCCTTCATTTTTTACCGTAAGCCGTGGGTCAGAGGAACATCTGACAGTGCTTTAACCATTCACGATATTGATTTTGAATATATTAAAAACGCTAAGATTATGCATGTTTCAGGCTTTGCTTTATCTCAGAATCCATCCAGAAAAGCTATTCTGGCCGCAGTAAAATATGCAAAAAAAGAGGGAGTAAAAGTTTCATTCGATCCAACACTTAGACTGGATGTTTGGGGTTCTGAACAAACAATTAGAAAACTTTATGGACAAATGCTCAGATTGTCTGATGTCGCGACCTTTTCAAAGGAAGAAGCATCTTTTATTTTTGGAACAGATAATCCGGAAGTGGCGGCAAAGGCTTCGTTAAAATGTGGGCTCAATATTGTCGGCATAAAACTTGGTGTAGACGGTGCATTATTGATGACTAAAGATGGGCAAAAGTTTCTCTCCCCAGCTTTTAATGTGAAAGCAATTGATACTACAGGTGCCGGAGATGGATGGAACGCAGGGTTGCTGGTAGGAATACTTAAAGGTTGGAATTTAGAAACCTGTGTTACTGTAGCAAATGCTGTGGGAGCATTAGTGGTGACAAAACGTGGCGCCATTACTGCTTTACCATATAAAGACGAACTGAACAATTTTCTAAGTAAACAAAATGTAGATTTTAAGATTTGAGAAAGATTTTAGAATACAAAACCAGGTTTTACTCGAAAAAGACTTTAGCTTCTTCGTACAGGTCTTTTTTAACTATCTTGGTTTTTCCAGTCACTTTTACAAGTGGAACTGGAATTATTTCTCCTGCTTTCAGCGCCACCATGTATCCAAACTTTCCCTGTTTAATTAAGTCAACAGCTGCAAGACCATATCTTGTTGGGATGATACGGTCCATTGCTGTTGGTGACCCTCCTCTGATTGTGTGAGCTGGAGCTACAGCTCTGGTTTCAAAACCTGTAGCTTTTTCTATTTCTTTTGCAAGAAACTCTCCAATTCCGCCTAAATGAACGTGACCGAACTGGTCGACCTTTGTGTCTTTAGTTATCGGACCCTTGTAGTCTTTGATCAAGGCTCCTTCTGCAACAATTATTATAATGGAGTGGTTTATCTTGTTTGACATCCTTTTCTTTACAAAGTCCACTACTTCCTGAATGCTGAAAGGTTCCTCTGGAATCAATATCAAATCTGCACCGGCTGCCAATCCAGAGTAAAGGGCAATCCATCCAGCATGTCTTCCCATAATTTCGATAACAAAAATTCTATCATGCGACTCTGCTGTATCTCGCAAATTCTCTATTATACGCATAGCTTGATTTATAGCAGTGTCAAATCCGATTGTAAACTCAGTTTCAGGAACGTCATAATCAATTGTTTTAGGTACACCAACAACGTTTAGGCCAGCTTCACTGAGTTTAGCTGCTACACTTAACGTATCGTCTCCACCTATTGCTATAAGCGCGTCTAAACCCAATTTCCTAAAATTTTGGGACGCCTTTTCTATTCCGTTTAGCATTTTTATTGGGTTAGTTCTAGAAGTCTTTATGAAAGTTCCGCCGTTGTGGATTATATCTTTCACATCTTCGTATTTCAGTTTCACTGTGTCTAGCTCCAGCAATCCCGCCCAACCATACCGTATTCCTACAACTTCAAATCCATATCTTTCGCACTTCTTTACAACAGCTCTAATCACCGCGTTTAGTCCTGACGCATCCCCTCCGCCCGTCAAAACTCCAACTCTCAAAGCTCTTTCCACCTTTAGCTTAATTTTTCCCATAACAATGGGAGGCATCAAAAGAAAAGCCTTTCGGTATTCAGTAAAGAGAGAAACCCGTTCGATTAATTACTAGTTTCTAGGCTACTATTAAGAGGCTCTCTGAATACATGCTTGTATGAATCCATGGAAAAGAGGGTTTGGCTTCATAGCTCTTGATGTGAATTCAGGATGGAATTGACTTCCTATAAAAAACGGATGTTTAGGAAGTTCGCCTATCTGCATTATTCTGTTGTCAAGTGTCATTCCAGAGAAAACGAACCCATTCTTTTCTAAGATCTCAACATACTTGGGATTTATTTCGTATCTGTGCCGAAATCTTTCAACAACTCGCTCACAGTTATATAACTTGTAGGCAAGAGTATTTGGCTTAATCTTTACAGTTTGTCCTCCAAGCCTCATGGTAGCTCCATATTTTGACTTCCTTAACATTTCTTTCTGTTCAGGTAAAAGATCCACCACGGGAAAGGCCGCGTCAGGCACAATTTCAGAACTGTTAGCTCCTTCCAGCCTACAAACATTTCTCGCAAACTCTACCACTGCAAGTTGCAGACCAAAGCAAAGTCCAAGAAAAGGGATTCCCTTCTCTCTCACATATTTTATGGCAGATATTTTGCCTTCCACACCTGTCTTTCCGAATCCGCCTGGAACAATTATGCCATCAACCTCTTCTAACATATTGAGTTTTTCTGTTTTTTCTTCGAAAATTTTTGAATCTATCCAAGAAATAGAAGGCTTTCTATCGTTATGCCATGCGGCATGCTTAATCGCTTCAATAACAGAAACATATGAATCGAGAAGCTGAAATTTTCCAATGTCAAAGTATTTACCTACTATACCAATTTTTACTTCTTCCTTGATATTGTCTATTTTTTCTATAAATTTAACCCACTCCCCATTTTGCGGTTTCACTAGTTGCATACCAAGCTTTGTAAGAATCTTGTCTCCAAACCTTTCTTGCTCGAAGACAAGGGGCAACTTATAAATGTTGTCAACTTCAGGATCAGAAATCACATCTTCCTCGCTTACATTACAGAACAATGCAATCTTTTTTCTTCTCACATCATCAAGAAAAGTATCTCCTCTTCCAATTATGAAGTCAGGCTGAATACCAAAGTTTCCCAGTTCGCGAACTGAATGCTGAACTGCTTTGGTCTTCATCTCTCCAAGGCTTTTAGGAATCGGTAAATAAGCCACATGAATATAAAGAACTGGATTTTTTTCAAGTTTCATCTGCCTTGCCGCTTCAAGAAAAAGTATGTTTTCGTAGTCTCCAACAGTTCCGCCTATTTCTACAAGAAAGAAATCTACTCCCGAAGCCTTAGCATTCTCCTTAATCCGCCTTTTTATTTCATCCGTGACATGTGGAATTGGCTGAACGGTCTGACCAAGATATTTTCCAGATCTTTCCTTCATTATTACTTCGCTGTAAACCTGGCCTGTGGTAATGTTGTGGCTTTTTGGAATTTTTACATCCAAAAATCTTTCATAATGTCCGAGATCTTGGTCAATTTCTCCGCCGTCTTCTGTTACCCAAACCTCGCCATGCTCAGTTGGTCTAAGCGTTCCCGCGTCAAAATTGATGTAAGGATCGATTTTGCATGCACTTACCTTGAAGCCTCTAAACTGAAGCATCTTACCAATGGAGGCGGTAACAATGCCCTTTCCAAGACCAGAAATGACGCCACCAGTAATAAAAATGAAGTTTGTCTGCATAATCTATATTTTTTTGTAGAATTAGAAAAGACTTTCTATGGTCCACATGTGAGTTAATGAAACTTCATAAAAAAGATTCTAACACAAGAAAAACGTAAGATTAATTAACAATTGTTTTAACATTTATCAATAAAAAACCTAAGATGACGTGTTATGAGTACAAGAAGACAAAAAAGAAGATCGGATTTAGCGCCGATGCCAGCTGCGGGAGCAGGGTTACTAAGATTTTTTGAAGAGGATACTCCTGGAATACGGATTAAACCACAAATGCTTGTAATTTTTTCAGTTGTACTAATTGTTTTTTGTATGCTCTTGCAGTTTGCCTATGGATGATATCTAAACCGGTGAGAAGGATTTGCCACCTAGTTTAGGAATAATTAGTCATCTTGAACGCTCAAGACTTTTTAAATTTTTCTCTGTCTCGTTTTTAAAAGCCTTCACACAAGCTGGACAATAGTAGAACGTTTGAAACTAGTTATTCAGTCCTAATCAGACATTTTTCAAAAAGTCTTTATTTTTTAAGCATACAAAAGTCCAATTCTATCAAAGCATTAACTTTACCGTAGCTACTTACAGGCGACAAGGTTAAAATAAATCTCGAAAGGACGTTCAACCACTCTAAGATGAGTAAACACAATCTCTATTGAGGTATGCTTAAAGATATAGAGATAGCCGCTGAGGATCCTGAATACTTTAGGAACACAGTTTTCTTTATCAGTAATTTCTGAAACTGGTCTCTCAAGGATTCTGCCCTCAACAGCCAAATACTCAGGTAATGAAACGGATTCAGGCATATATCCGATTGAACGCTTATCTTCTACGGATGTGCTGTCGGGTCTAAACCGTTGACTGTGATGCTGCCTTTATCCATTTTTAGTAGGTTGACGATAATCTTTAGGCAGGTTGTTTTTCCAGCTCCATTTGGTCCAACAAGCACAAAGATTTCGCCTTTAAAAACCTATAGGTTTAACCCGCATAAGGCTTTCACATCATCGTAGGCTTTCCAGAGGTCAACCAACTGCAACATCGTGGACAAAGAGGTTCTTCTCTTTTCGAACTTCACTTCTTGTAGCCAATTTTTCTAAGAAAATTTCTGCGCCATTCGACTCCTTTCTCATCTTCGATGCCCACTGGTTTAAACCCATCTACAACCCCTAGGAG
>CAZIFH010000174.1:0-4592 GCA_964539065.1 uncultured Candidatus Bathyarchaeia archaeon
AGGCTTGTTTTGACGGATTCAGGTGGGGTTCAAGAGGAAGCCTGTGTTCTGCGGGTTCCATGTGTAACGTTGCGGGACA
Organism: uncultured Candidatus Bathyarchaeia archaeon; assembly: GCA_964539065.1. Lineage (GTDB taxonomy): Archaea > Thermoproteota > Bathyarchaeia > Bathyarchaeales > DTEX01 > JAGTRI01. Next base: position 80 of record CAZIFH010000174.1, read on the forward strand.
ACACTGAAAGGCCTGAAACCTTAGAGGTTGGCTCAAACGTTTTAGCAGGCGCTGTTCCTGAAAGAATAGTTGAAGAAGCTGCCAGAATGCTTGGTGCGAAAAGGCATTGGCCTAACCCGTTTGGCGATGGAAAAGCAGGCCAAAGAATAGTGGACATACTTAAAAGAAGTTTCAGCTAAGCCTTGCCGCCTTGAATCTAGGCTGAGAAAATGTTTGACTCTTACTTTGACTCTGTTTTTGTTTGTCGGTCATGTTTGGGGAATTTGTTTTTGTGTCTATGTCAAGAAAAGGCTTTAAGTCGTCCTGTAACAATTTTGTATGGGATTGTGTATGTATGAGTTTGACGTAGTGGTAGTTGAGGATGAAGCAGGAGGCTACATAGCGTTTGTTCCAGCCCTGCCAGGCTGTCACACACAGGGAGGGTCGCTGGAAGAGCTTGTGAAGAACGTTAAGGAGGCTATTGAGCTTTACATGGAAACTTTGACTGAAGAGGAAAAAGAGGAACTTCTGCGGCAGAAAGTGGTTGGAATACAGAAAGTGAAGGCTTTTGCCTAAGATCCCTCCTTTAGATTATCAAAGATTAATTAAGATCCTTGAAGATTTCGGTTTCAGGGTTGTTCGCCAGAAAGGTTCTCATGTTATAATGATGAATGAGGAGAAAACGAGAATTGTAATACCTGTCCATCCGGGCGGAAAAATAAAACCTGGGCTTGTTAGAGTGGTCATGCGTGAAGCTGGAATCAGCAGAGAGGAGTTCTTTAAGCTTTTAAAGAGCAAGTGACTGCCTTTATGTGGTATCTGCTGATTTTATGGCGTTTAGGTTGGATGTTCGAATATGATGGTTGTGGTGGCTCAAATGGTGTGACGGCGGAAATCCGCTGAAATGGCTAAGTTTGTGATGTACATTTTCTTGTATTTTCCGTGGCTTTGAAGTCTGATAGGCTGAAGTTTGTTTTTGTGTCTTTGTCTTATGCGGTGATGTTGTGACGTAAGTGTTAAATATATAGAGTAGGAAATTTTTTGTTAAACTTTGGTTTTGGCTTCGTTGAGGGTTTGATGTGGCATGATAGAGTTCAGTTCAGGTTTTCTTTCGTCTGTTCGTCAACGGGCCCTCCGAAGCCGTGTATGGTTTAAGGCTTTAAACTCTGCTGAAAGGGCCATTTTAACTTTGGCTCCAAAATGTGTTGATGCGGTGAAGAGTCCAATGCTTGTTGACTTTGTTGCCAAGATAATAGTGAAGATCACTGAGGCCCTGCGCAGTCCGCTGGAACGTTTCAGGAACCAGGTTGCAGCGCCCTTAGCGGAGAAGATAAGCCAGATAGCCCAAAAGTGGGGCAACAGCCAAGCTGAAAACTGGGCTTGGGACAAAGGTTTCATCCAGTACCTCGCCATATGCAAGTTCAATAATGTTACCGTTTTCCGTTAAGGGTGTAGGCTTCGTGAAAAAATGAAGATAAATAAGGAAGAGTTTAAAGAAAAAATTGCGAAAAGAACGGTTCGGATATCCGTTGTCGGTCTAGGCTATGTAGGACTGAACATAGCTTGCCTTTTTGCAAAAAACAAGTTTGTTGTCGCAGGTTTCGATATAAGTGAAGAAAAAATCGGAAAATTGAAAAGTAACGTCAACCCCGTTCCCGAAGAAGAGTGGCTAAATCCTTACATTTCCAGACTGTATGTTTCAACTGATGTCGAATCGGCAGCTATATTTGGCGATATTATTTTTGTCGCTGTTCCAACTCCTATCAAGAATGGCAAAACTGACTTAGGTTATTTAATATCCGCCCTAACAAGCGTGCGCAAAAATCTTGAAGGAAAAATCTTGGTGATTGAAAGTACGGTTCCGCCTGGAACAACTGAGAGGCTTGTAAAGACCATAATTGAAGAAGTTACAGGGCTTAAAGCTGGAGAAGACTTTGGGCTGGCTCACTCTCCTGAGAGAATTGATCCAGGTAATAAACGCAACTTTATATGGAACATGCCAAAAGTGGTGGGTGGGATTAATTCTTCGTCAACAGAACTTGTGTCCTTTTTGTACTCTCAAGTCATAGATAAAGTCATTCCAGTTTCAAGCCCTAGAGTTGCCGAGTTCGTTAAAGTTATGGAAAACACTCAAAGGAATGTAAATATTGCGTTAGTAAATCTTTACGCAAAAACTGCGGACAAATTGAACATAGATATCGAAGAAGCTTTGAATGCCGCGTCAACGAAATGGAACTTTATAAAATTTACTCCAGGCTGTGGAGTTGGTGGGGAATGTGTTGATGATGCAGCAGGTATGTTGGCAGAAGTCATGGATGAATTGAATCTGGATGCGACTTTGGTGCAAGAGTCCTCTAATATCAATAGGTCTATGGCCGAATTTACCATCGAAAAGCTGTGTGAGTCGTCAAGAGCGATAGGTAAAAGCCTTAAAGACATGAAGATTACTCTTTTGGGATTGGCTTACAAGGGTAACTCCTCAAGTATAAAGAACTCTCCGAGCTTGAAGCTAATTGAGTACCTTAAAAAAATGGGGTGTAAACATATTACGGCTTACGATCCATTGGTTTCTGATAATGCCGAAGCGGGTGTTCAACGTGTAAAAACACTAAAAGAAGCTCTGAATGGTGTGGATTCTGTTATCATTGCTGCTGACCATAGCGAATTTAAAAACATTGATGCTTCCATTTTCATGGATACTTGCGTAAAGGTAATTATTGATGGAAGAAACTGTTTAGATAAGGAAAAAGTGACTGCGCTTGGGATTATTTACAAGGGAATTGGAAGATGAATTTGGTTTTAGCACATTGGCAAACCCAATGGAGTTAGATATATTCTTTTCTAAGACTTGTGTTCCACTCTTTTTGTTTGATGGTTGGTAAGCTGCATGGGTGAAAATTCTAATGGGAAACCTGTGCGATTAGTAGTTGTTATTCCTGCCTACAATGAAGCTAAAACGGTAGGTGACGTAATTCGCCGGGTTCCGCGTGAAATTGATGGTGTGAAGGAAGTCGTAGTTGTTGTGGTGGATGATGGAAGTACAGATGGAACTGCACAGGTAGCTCGCGAAGCTGGTGCTGCCTTTATAGTGCGGCATCACACGAATTTAGGCGTAGGTCAAGCGTTTAGGGATGGAGTTACCAAAGCATTAGAGCTTGGGGCAGATATTATTGTAAATCTTGACGCCGATGGGCAACATGATCCTTCAGAGATCCCAATGTTAGTTGCTCCGATCCTTGCAGAAGGTTGTGATGTAGTCGTAGGTTCCAGGTTCATAAGTGGTTCTGAGGTGAGCATGCCTTTAATGAAGAAATTGGGAAACCTTTTTTTCACAAAATTAATGACCGCGACAACAGGAGTACACTTTACAGACACGCAAAGTGGTTTTCGAGCTTTTTCTAAAGAAGCAGCATTAAGGTTGAATACTTTTGGGAGGTTCACTTATACACAAGAAACTTTGATCGATCTTGCCATGAACGGATTAAGGATAACAGAAGTCCCAATCACTGTTAAACCTAGGTACGGAAAGTCTAAAGTTGTAAAAAATTGTTATTCGTATGGCTTTAAGGCACTTGCAATAATGTTAAGGTCTCTTAGAGATTATAGACCATTGGCTTTCTTTGGCAGTTTAGGCGCTATTGTTTTGGCAGCTGGTTTTTCATCAGGCATCTTTGTCTTTATCCACTGGATTATAACAGGCCGAACTTCTGGTTACGCTTCTCTTATAAATTTTACAGTTTTATCCATTCTTGCAGGATTGTTCTTAATAGTTTTAGCGTTAATGGCAGACATGCAAGGAAGGCAAAGGCGAATACAAGAAGAAACACTTTATTATATTAAGCGTCTACACTATAACGAAATGCTGAAAAAACATCAAGAGGATATGCGAAGAGCCCTTGAAGAATAAAATCCTCCAGAAACTTTGTGATAAGTGTAGTCGGAATGGACATTACGAGATCTACAACAGCCCTCATGGATTAAAAAGACAGAATCTCAGAAGCCAACTATGGTAGACAAAAGAAATGTTATTGAGTTCCCGGCTCATTCTACTTTTAGTTTTTAATTCTCAGATGCGTTTCTAAGATCGATAAAGTAATTTGTATAAGTAGCGCAACAAGAGAAGAGTGCATCAATAGAGGGGTACCAAAAGAAAAGACGGTTGTTGTCTCCTATTGGTTTAATTTTGAAAGGTTGTTATACCCATTCTTGAGAAATATTCGGGTAAAATAGTGAAAATTAGAGGATAGATCATCTTGCGAATAAGAACATCTGTTAAATTTCTGTCAAAAAAGCGAAAAGGATTTGCATGAGAGATTTACTGAGAAGAAGCTTCTTTCAATTATTAATTGTTTACGCAGTGTTAATCTTTGCAGTAAGTGCTAAGTTCTTATCAGAATATGCGTTTCATTTTGACATCTTTATGGCAGTATTGGCTTTGCTGGGCATATTTGCTTTGAATGACAAGAAAAAAGTGAATATAAATGAAAAAGTTATTTACCTTCTCTTTCCAATTACCCTCTTCTTTGTTTTTTTC
>CAZIFH010000175.1:0-6286 GCA_964539065.1 uncultured Candidatus Bathyarchaeia archaeon
GTAATAGGTATCTAAGAGGATCCACGTTTTATCGTTACGGAGTAAGCCTTTACGTAGGCATTGGTATTCCAATACCAATCGTCAACCAAAAAGTTGCAACTACAGCTGCTGTGAAGGATGAAGAAATAACTGTTTTCATCAAGGATTATGGGGTTCCATCTAGGCCTGACCTGAGGCCAACTGTTAAAACAGTCACATATTCTGAGTTAAGATCTGGAAAGGTTGACATCAATAGTAAAGAGGTGCCTTCATCTTCCTTGTCAAGTTATAAGATGGCTATAGAAATTTCTGAAGTTTTGAAGAAGCGTATTCTTGAAGGAAGGTTCTTCCTTACAAGTCCTATTGAAACTCTTCCCAAAAAAAGTGTGATTAAACCTTTATCGATTAAGAGAAGAGAACCAAAGGTTTCAGACGTAATGAGAACTGAGGTTATCACTGCAAATCCAGATGATGACGTAAAGATAATTGCGAAAAAGCTTGTCGATAAGGGAATTGACCATCTTCCAGTTGTCGACGACGCAAATAAGTTGATAGGCATTGTAACTTCATGGGATCTTGCAAAGGCTTTAGCGGGAGAGAAAAGAAGGCTTGCAGAAATAATGACAAGACGAGTTATTACTGCTTTACAGAACGAGTCCATTGATGTAGTAGCTAGAAGAATGTCAAAACATAATATTTCAGGAGTTCCTGTTGTCGATGAAGCAAATCATATTATAGGTATAGTAACGACAGACGACATATCCAAGAAGATTGTTGGAGGGAGAACCACAACATGATCGTAAAACTTATTTACGCGCCAAAAGTTGTAGAAAAACCTGTTTTAGCTGAAGTTATACTTAAAACTGGTGTTCCAATCAATATATTAGAAGCAAAGGTGAACGCTCAAAAAGGTGAGTTAATAGTTTCAATTCCAGCAAAAGGAAAACTACTTGAAAAAATTTTTGGTTTATTTAATGAGTTCGGAGTTTCAGCCCAAAAATTTACAAAGATTCTTCAGATAGATTATGACAAATGCACATCGTGCGGTGCCTGCATCTCACCGTGTCCAACAAAGGCACTACGATTTAAACTAGACTGGACGATAGAATTCATTGAAAAAAAATGTATAGCTTGCAAAACATGCGTAACAACATGTCCAGTTAAAGCAATTGTTATTCCTTAATAGTGAGGGTGGGGTAATTGCAAAAACATCTCTATGAACATGGTGTTATTCTTAAAGAATCGAAAATTCATCTAAAAAGCGATAGGGAAAAGGCAATTTGGGAAGCTGTGAAAGAAATAAAACATCATAGAAAAGAACTTGTTGACTACTTAAGAAGACATCCAAATTTTCAGTATTCTTTAAAACCGCTGAAAGTTTCTTCGAGAGCTCCAGAAATAATTAAATCGATGGCTAATTCAGCTCAAAAAGCAGGTGTTGGACCAATGGCTGCTGTTGCTGGAACGTTTGCTGATTATGGAATGAAAGCTATGCTACGAACCGAAGCGAAAATAGCTGTGGTTGAAGATGGTGGTGAAATTGCTGCAACAACTAACGAAACGCTGCTCGTATCACTGTTTTCAAGTTATGCAGAAATTTCAGGAAAAATCGGTTTTTTCATTGCAGAAAAAGATACTCCTTTAGGAATTGCGACAAGCTCAAGCAAAACGGGGCATGTTTTAAGTTTCGGCAAAGCTGATTCAGTAACTGTTATTGCAGACAATGCATCTTTAGCCGATGCAGCAGCAACCGCCATCTGTAATTTCGTTGTAGATGAAGATGTCAAGGAATCCGTACAACGAGGTCTTGAAAGGGCGAAAGAAATTGAAGGTGTTCGAGGAGTCCTTATTGTTAGAGATGGGCAAATAGGATTGTGGGGAAAACTTCCAAAAATATTAAGTATAAAATAGAAGTAACTAGATTTCTGTCAGTAAAACGGCTTTAGATGTTTCTGAAGCTTTTGGATAAGACCCAAGTACCTTTACGAAAACTGCTTTTTTTCTTAAGCCATCCAAAGCTTCACTGCATCGTTTCTCTGTTCTATGTCCCTCAAAATCAAGATAGAAATTATACTCCCAAGGTTGTCTCTTAGTTGGTCTTGACTCAATCTTCGTAAGGTTTATGCCTCTTTTGGCAAATTCTCCCAAAACTTGATAAAGCGCACCTGGAACATGTTTTGTTGAAAAAATAACGGATGTTTTATCGTTACCAGAAACTGAAGCATCATTTTTTGATAGCACAAAGAAACGTGTAAGATTGTTTGAGGTATCCGAAATATCTCGTGAAAGAACCTCCATATCATATATTTTTGCAGCTCTTTCTGCTGCCACCGCTCCCGCATTCATAATTTGTTGCTCTTTTATCATTTTGACACTACCAGCTGTATCATACGTAGAAACTATCTCGCAGTTCAGGCTTTCAAGGAAACTTCGACATTGCGCTAGGGCTTGAGGATGCGAATATACGATTTTGATGTCTTCAAGTTTTGTACCTTTGTTCGCTATGAGACAATGATCAATCTTTAAGACGACCTCACCGCAGACTTTATGATCATATATTAGGAAAAGATCGTAAACTTGATTGACGCTTCCTTCAATCGAATTTTCGATAGGAACAACGCCAAACTCAGTTTCTCCTATCTCAACTTTTTTGAAAACATCTGAAAACCCTTTGCAGGGAACAGGATTAGCTTTATTGCCAAAGAAGAGATAAACTGCACTTTCACTGTATGCACCAGGTTCGCCTTGATAAGCCACTTTAACTTCCCTTCGGTCTTCCATACGTTTCAAAACCCTTGATTGCCACTGTCTATTTGGTGAAACCTCTTTCTCTTTATTTTTGTCGCATTAATATTTTTTGGTTCTCAGGATTATAGCGTTCTCTTTTAAGCTTGGCTCTTGAAATACGAAAATCGTAGTTTTTTTCCGAAACATTTAAAAACGATTAAGATTACTGCACGTTTTATATGGAACAACTAAAATCATGCGAAAAGATTGCTGCTGGTTCGATGATACATCTCTACCTATAATGTTTGGATTGAGTTTTTGCTAACAAAAGGAGGTTAATGAAAAATAAGGATGAACTCTTATCTTGAAGCACTTCAGCCAAAATTGAGTGAGTTAGACTATAAAAAGATTTGTGCGATAGCCAATCCTATAGTCCATGAGTTCATTGCTAAAGCAGCTGACCTTTGTAACCCTGAACGAATTTTCGTTTGTAGCGACTCTCCTGACGAAGTAGCATACATCCGGCGTCAAGCAATTGCATCTGGCGAGGAAAAGGCGATTTTGACACTCCCAGGACACACTGTACACTTTGATGGTATACATGATCAAGGAAGAGATAGACAGGTTACAAAGTACCTTGTGCCAAAGGGGATTTCTCTTAGCAAAGCTCTCAATCAGATTGACCGACAAGAAGGTTTAGCAGAGGTTAAGAGTTTACTTAAGGATTCCATGAAGGGCCGCACGATGATTATCCGTTTCCTTTCTTTAGGACCTACAAACTCAGTATTTACGATTCTTGGGTTACAATGCACTGACTCTTGGTACGTTGCCCATTCAGAAGACCTCCTCTATCGACCTGGTTACAAAGTATTTGTGCAATCAGGACCACATATGGAGTTTCTTCGAGTCTTGCATTCAGCAGGTTTGTTAGATGAGAATATGATTAGTGTGGAACACGAGAAGAAACGTGTTTACATTGATTTCATGGACAATACCATCTATAGTGTCAACACCCAGTATGCTGGCAACTCCATTGGCTTCAAGAAGCTTGCCTTTAGGCTTGCTATTCGAAAGGCGAACATGGAAGGTTGGCTAGCTGAGCATATGATGATTATGGGAGTACATGGTCCGGGTGGCCGCAAGACCTATTTTGCTGGAGCTTTTCCGAGCGCCTGTGGCAAGACATCTACTGCCATGCTTCCTGGAGAAACTATTATTGGCGATGACATTGCTTATATCCGAAATATCGACTCAGTTGCTCGCGGAGTGAATGTTGAGTGTGGCATCTTCGGCATCCTCAAAGACATTAACCCTCAAAGTGATGCCTTGATTTTTAAGGTGCTTAACGAGCCTGGCGAGATTATCTTCTCTAACGTGTTAGTCAAGGATGGCAAACCCTATTGGCTTGGTATGGGATGCGATCTTCCTAAGGATGGAATCAACTTTTCTGGAGCATGGTATGAAGGCAAAACAGACGAGTTTGGCGAAAAGATTCCTGCCGTTCACAAGAATGCTCGTTATACTATATCTCTCAAGGCATTAGAGAATTGCGATCCAGAGATAGATAACCCTCTAGGAGTAGAGCTAAGTGGCATAATGTATGGAGGGAGAGACGCCAAGGCTTATGTGCCTGTTCAGCAAAGCTTCGATTGGGAACATGGGATCATTGCCTACGGGGCTTCTCTGGAAACTGAGACGACTTATGCGATTATCGGTCAAGAAGGTGTGCCAGAGATTAATATGATGAGCATTCAAGACTTTATTTCTATTCCATTAGGTAAGAACATTCAAAACAACTTAGATTTTGGAAAAAAGCTCAAGAAGGCTCCTATTATCTTCGGAGTTAACTATTTCCTTCGTGACAAGGAGGGGAAGTTCCTGAACTCACCTAAGGACAAGCATGTATGGGTAAAGTGGATGGAGTTACGGGTTCACAATGACGTTGAGGCAATAAAGTCTCCAACTGGTTATCTCCCTAAATATGAGGATTTAAGGAATCTCTTCAACAAAGTATTGAGGACAGAGTACCATAAAGAGGAGTATGTCGAACAATTCACCATCCGTGTTCCTGAAAACTTGGCTAAAATTGAGCGGGTAGAGAGGTTCTACCAAGAGAGTGTCGCCGACACGCCGATGGAGCTATTTAAGGTATTGAACCAGCAACGTGAACGATTACTTGAAGCTAGAAATAGATTCGGTGACTACATCTCGCCAGAGAGATTTGAGGATTGAAAAGGTTAACATCGTGGCTTCCTTCATTTTTTACTTATGCGATTTTATATTTTTTGTTTACAGTTTTTCTTTTTTAATTTCTACATCAGTAATAAGAACTTTCTAAAAAATGTTAAGAGTGAGAATGTTGCGAGATTGTGAAGATGAATTAAATAATTTTACCTTGTTTGTATCCTTCGTCATACATAGCGAGAATGTTTTCTATAGGTGTTAAAGGTTGAATGTTATGGCAAGGTGCTAGGATGTAGCCGCCGCCTTTTCCGAGAATTCTAAGATTATCCCTGACCTCTTGGCGGACTTCACTCTCTTCTCCAAAGGCAAGCGTATGTTGGTTGTCCATTGCTCCGTGAAATACAATTTTTTCTCCAAACTCACGTTTAAGCATCTCTCTGTCCATATCTCGGCATCTCCACTGTATTGGATTTAGAATGTCGATGCCAAGTTCAATCAACTCAGGAATTATTTTTCTGACCGATCCATCTGTGTGATGAAAGACATAGACACCATTGCTGTGTGCAAGATCTATCATTCGCTTCATTCGTGGAAACATGTACTCACGTATGTGTTCAGGTTTGAACAAAAGACCAGTTTGTCCACCGAAGTCTTCTGAGACGTAACTAAGCATAATCTTTCCGGGAAGTTGTTCGTAAATCAACTTCGTGTTTTCATAGCAGAAATCGAAGAGTTTGTCAAGACAGTAATGTACAATATCTGGGTGAAGGTAAAGATCAAGAAAAGCCTGTTTCATTCCACGCAACTCCTTATAGATAAGAAAAGGTTCTGAACCTCCTCCTACAATAGGATACTCCTCGAACCCTTGGATTTGATCAGGAATAACAGAGTAGTCAAACAAGTCTACTGTTGGCCACTTATAACTCATTTTGATTTCATTAACAGTCTTGTACTCAGCTAAGGGGCTGTAGATTAACTCGCTATAGACTCCGGTTTTGTGTTTTATGTTTCTGAATCGGCAGCCATAAATGTTAGATCCTTCAGGTATATTAGGACCAACATATTTTGGTCGAACAGAAATAACAGCATCTATATGTAATTTCTCATACATTTCTTTAGGCGTCTTGCATCTAAGGTGTTTCATAAGACGTTGTGTAACTTCATTCGTAGCCCAATAATCCATAGGAACGCGATCGGGCTTCTGACGTTTTAAAGTGAATAACCATCGTTCTTTAGGCGTCATATCATCCTCAATCATTTTCTAGATACCATCTTCGTTTATAGATTAACGTATAAAATATTATGATTATCGATTTCAGTTTTTTGGTAAAACAAAAAAGGCATCTTGATGTTTTAGAGGCTATTTTTAATAATTTCGATCTATAAAGCATTATAT
>CAZIFH010000176.1:0-4293 GCA_964539065.1 uncultured Candidatus Bathyarchaeia archaeon
GTATAAATTCGCGCCTAGACAATGGTAGCCCGGGAGAGATTCGAACTCTCGTCGGAGGGTCCAAAGCCCTCTATGCTTGTCCACTACACCACCGGGCTTTGTAGGTGCTAAAGGGATGTTTTTCTATTTTCTGGTATTAACTTTTCTCAAAATGAGTTGTAACAAGTCACTTTTTTCTCTTAAAGAGAAATTGGTCTAGATTATTTTTGGCTTTTTCCCTTTTTTTCTGGTGGTCTCTCAGGAACTTCTTAAGTTTCTCAGCTAGTTTTGCTTTGTGTTCGCCGCAGAGAAGTTCGCCTGATTTGCATTTCCTGAATGTCTCTTTAAGTCTTTCATCATTCTCCTCAAACAGATAGTACTCATAATAGTATATTGGACAAATAGCTGGGTCTGCACCATAGCGTTGCTGCTCCTCAACTGTCGGCTTACCACCAGTATAGGCATTCTTTATCTTCTTTTCAGCATCCTCAGGCAAGTCTGTAGTGAAGATGCAGGTTTCAGGAAGCGAAGCTGACATTTTTCCTCCCTTTCCAAGTCCAGGAAGAAATTTGCAGTGGATTTGAGCGGGTTTGAAGTATCCAAGCTTAGGCGCCACGTCACGGGTTACCCGCCAATACGGATCTTGATCTATAGCTGCCGGGATTAGGCATGGCACGTTTTCGCCTGTCAATTCGGTTTCCAAAAAACATGGAGCGGCCTGGATGGCTGGAAAAAAGATTATGCCAATGTTTGAGCTTTCCGAAAAGCCGAAACTAGCTTTCACAGTTGAAAACGTAATTTTTTTGGCAATTTTGATTGCTATCCTGTACAGCATGTCTGCAGACTCTACATCCACAATTATTTTTGTCTTTCCCGGGTCAAAACCAGTAGATATCACGTCTAACGCATTGTCATAAGCAAAACCCGTCAATGTTTCAAGGTTAAACTCCGGGTGAATAAGAAACTTCTCGTCGTCAGTCATCTGAAAATACAGTTTCGAGTTAAAAACGTCTTGCAAATGCTTCGTAAAGATCCATGGAACAAGATGACCGATGTGAACAGGACCTGATGGCCCTCTTCCCGTGTAAAGCACAAACCTTTTTCCAGACTCGTAAAGGTCAAGAATCCAATCAAGATCTCGATGAGAAAAGAAAAGCCCTCTTCTAAGCTGAAGATGCAAACAACCAGCGTGTCTTTCAATTCTTTTAAGAATGTCATCAGTTAAAGGTTGAGTCCCAAACTCTTCGATCAGCCTACTATAATCTATCTTACCTGAAACTGTCCAAGGAGTAACAACCATTTCTTCATTGTTTAGCATTCAGCAACACCGCACAGTACATAGGACTCCCTTATACCATGATGTTGAAGAGATGGAACTAGATATAAAGTTAATCTACAGCCAAGAATTTTTATAGAGCCTTGAAGTTCTCAAACCAGTTTTCAAATAACGCCAACGAATCCTTAGAAAAGCTTGGTTTTCTTTTTTTCAGCATTTCCAGAAAGTCTTGCATGTGAATCTTCCTCGGATCTCCGCCGATCTCTGCTTTTCCTGACTCAAAAAGTTCACTATTAACTTTCAGCTGAACTGACTGGCAAATATCCATAATGTCGCTTCCAGAGAAACCTTCAGTTAGAGTAGCAAGTTTATTAAGGTCTATGTCTGAAGAAATTTTCAAGTAGCCTGTGTAAAGCTTTAACATTTCAAGTCGCTCTTCATATCCTGGAGGAGGCACATAAATCCTTTTTTGGAATCTTCGGATAAATGGTGTATCCAATGTCCAAGGTTTATTAGTGGAGCCGATGACATAGACATGAACTGGATTTCTTTTGTCAATTATGCCGTCCATTTCCTTCAAAAACTGGTTTCGAACTCTCGTTTCACCGCTAACCTCAAGCCGATGAATACCCATTAAAGAGTCAAGTTCGTCAATAAAAATTATGGCAGGCGATTTTTGTGATGCTGCTCTTGCACTGTTAAAGAGTCTTGCAACGTTACGTTCAGCTTCGCCAAGCCATTTCGACATGATTGAAGCCGCATCTACAGTGATAAAAGTAGCTTTGATTTCATTAGCTACGGCAGCTGCTAAAAGAGTTTTACCGCACCCTGGAGGTCCAAAAAGAAGTATACCTCTCGGCCAACCTAAGGGGAAAAGGTCAGGTCTTAACGAGGGATAAACAACAGCTTGCTGAATTGCCTTTTTAGCCTCTTCTAAGCCTGCTATGTCATTCCACTTAACATTCGGCGGATTCTTTAAAATTAAATCATTAAATGTGGCTGCCTCGTTTGTTTGGGTCGTTACAGATTCTTCGTAGTTAACATTTATCTGTTTAGTGGAACCGCTTACCCAAACATCTTGAAGCATTCTGATGCGAGTCCTGTAAACATCAGCCCTTTGTGCATAGATCTTGTTTAAGTCGTGATCTGGATATGTTTGCACTATCTTTAAAAGACACTCAATGGCTTTCTGATAAGCTGAAATAGCCTGCTCTTTTCTTCCTTCACGGTCAAGCACCACGGCTTCTTGAGCGTGCCTAATGGCAATTCTCTCAAGTTCTTCCATGGCGCTCATAAATTTCACCGTTGAATCAAAATTTTGCCTTTCTTGTTCAGGACCTCAAGAACTTCAAGAACCTTCTCTGTAGGTAAATTCAATTCTTGAGAGCATCTAGACACATTCACGTTGCCATTATTTCTTTCTATGTAATCCCAAATAAGTTCTTCTAACAGAAAAGAAGAGATATCTAAATTACTTGTCGAATCGGGTTCCTGATGAACGAGCCTATTTCGATCGATTACAACTTCAGTTCCGCCAGAAGACAATGCAACCAGCGGCCTAAGTTGGATCGCAACATCTGGAACCTTAACGTCAAGAGGCGGTTCAGGTATTTTTGATTTGAGTTCATGTTCAGCGACTTCCGCCGCTTCTTTAATTATGGCTTCAGCGTTTTCGTTGACCACAACAGCAGGACCATACGAGTCTAAGGTGAACTGAGTACCTGCTAAGATCTCATCTACAACACTAGTTAACCTGCCAATCTCAGGCGTTATGGAAGGCAGGACATTTGCTACTAGTCCTAAAGCATTTTTTACGTCGCCAAATGCTCCTTCCAGCGATTCTAGAGTAGGCGACACAACCTTAAGAGTTTCTAGTCTAAGGAGGGCGCGTTCAACAGCAAGTTGAGTGTGCTGCACAAAAGACAACACTCTTCTTATCTCAGCAATCTCGTTAGCATAAACGGTAGCGCGGATTTTGTTGCCCTTTCCCATGTAGAAAGAACAGGCTTCAAAAAGGTCTTTATCTCGTTTAGAAAGCTTTGAAGACACAAGTTCAAGTCTAGAGTAACATTTCCCAAGCTCCATCGTAGTCTCTGTAATTAGTTCGCTAATAGGTTTTTTTGTTCTATGGAAGAAATCTTTGATCAATATATCTCCTCTAATGACAGTGAATCAACAAAAAAACGCCGGGGCTAATCTTCGGTTATATGTACAATTAGAGCTTGTTTATCTTCTTTAGACTCAGATTCATCTGTAGTTTCAACAGGAAATTCAGGTTGATTTTCTTTTTCCTCAGAAGACTCTGCTGACTTTTCTTCCTTTTCCTCATCTTCTTGAAGAGTCTGCACAACCTTCTCCTTGGTTTTTAAGAGGTTTAACTTTGTTTGCTGAACGTTTTTTACCTGTTTAAGAACCGCCATTATTGATTGCTGATATATTTCATCTTCTATGGCTTCTACGCCGTGTTCAATTTCGAGAAAAGCTCTTGCTAGCTGTAGGCTTTTTAACTGTTCATCTTGAATCTTGACCTGCTCCTCAATGTATTCAAGAATTGTTTGGGCGTCTTTTTCCATCTCTCTTAAGATCTTATCAAACTCTTTACATAGGCTTTCGTAAATTCCAGAAGGAATCACTTTGCTTTCAACTAGTCTATCAAGGATTTTCCTTTTTTTCTTTATAATTGGCAGTTGCTCCATCAAACTCTCTACGTTATTAGCAACTTCTGACGTCAACATAACCTTTTCTTTATTTGTTTTAATCAGATTTGCGTTATATTTGACTAGTTGTCCATGTGGTGTTTCAACAAGAACTTCCTGAGGTTGACCTGATGAATCTATTATGAACGAAACTACTTTACCAATTTCTTTACTGTTCTCATCAATTAAATTTTTACCGACAAGCCCCGAGACGTTGATGCTAAAAGACATTTTTCTATCTCTTTCAAATAGGGTTTTTTAACTTTAGTATTGTGTAAATCCAGTGTCTTGTGCAAAAGATTCTGGTTGTTTAAGTGTCGGAAGCTCTGGGAACTTCTCCTT
>CAZIFH010000177.1:0-2629 GCA_964539065.1 uncultured Candidatus Bathyarchaeia archaeon
TCGTTCATAGAGTACACCACGCTAACTCACACACCCTTAAGGGAACCGTGAAACATGCTTATTTATGTTAAGTATCAAGCCAAAATCAAACATGTTTGGCGCATATTAAGGTTTACTTAAGCTCATTCTGGATTTTTGGAACGTACATATTATCAGAAAAAACTATTATATCATAATCCTGAATATAGGCTTGAACTAAAAAATCCAAAAAGTGAGCCGATTTGAATCGAGTGGAAGCATTAGAGCTAGTTAAAATGAACGTTAGAAACCAGAATATTGTCCGTCATATGATAGCAGTCGGAGCGATAATGAGAGCTCTTGCTGAAAACCTCGGAGAAGACAAGTTAACTTGGGAGTTAACTGGACTAGTGCATGACATCGATTACGAAAAAACTGTACAAAACTTCGAGAAACACGGAATACTATCTGAAGACATTCTGAAAGCCAAAGTGTCCAAAGAAATCATAAAAGCCATCAAGGCACATAACCATGAATATACCGGCGTGAAACCTGAAACTCATTTAGAAAAGGGGCTTATAGCATCTGACGCTGTTTCTGGATTAATAATTGCTTGTACATTAGTTATGCCATCAAAAAAAGTTAAAGACGTTGATGTTAAAACAATTTCAAAAAAATTTAAAGACAAAGATTTTGCCAGAGGTGTTGACCGACAAAGAATTATGATCTGTGAGGACCTTGGAATATCAAAAGAGAGATTTTTTGAGATGTCGCTTAAAGGAATCCAAAATGTCAGCTGCGAACTAGGCATATAAAGAAATTAATGTGATTTAAGCAAAAAAGGGGAATGAAGTAAATATCGGTGGAGTTTTAACTCGTTAAGGATATGCTTTCAGCTTTTTGCATCTTTGAGGAGTTGTTCGTAAGAGAGACTACTGCTTCGTTTCATGAAACAAATTAGGAAAAAAGGATTTAAATTCATTGCGACCGCTAAAGGCTGATTTTGGAGACACGTACAAGTCAATCGCGTCCTTTGACAGCATTGAAATTGGTGAGTCATGCTTCCTAGCTACTCAATTTTAGGTAAATAGCTTTAAAAGGAAAGGCTTAGAATCGCCTAAAATAGGTAAATAAAATGAGGACCAAAAAAAGCGCATCTATTGTTGCTCAAACAGCAATCTTAGGCTCGTTAGTGGTTGTTTTTGACTATGCAATGAAGTTTTCCGGGTTAAAAATTATTTTTCCCCCGCTACCTTATTTGAAGTTCGATTTTACAGGGGTTCCAATTGTGTTGTCTCTTCTAATAATCGATCTAAAGTCTGGAGCTGTTACTTCTATTGTGGCAATGTTAGCGATTTTAGTCCGCAGTGGCGATTTTGTTAGTGCTTTCATGAAAGCACTAGCTGAATTCTCAACAATTCTTGGCATGTTCATGGGAATAATGGCAGTTAAAAATAATTCAAGGCTCTCTAAAATTCTATCATTTGTTACTGGAGGTACCGTAAGAACGTTGATCATGGCAGTAGCAAACCTCATTGTCCTCCCCTATTTCGCCTCAAAAAGTTTTGAGGCAGTTCTTTTAACAACTCCTCTGACAGCTCTATTCAATCTTTTTCACGGGTTGTTAAGCATGTTCGGCGGATATCTAATTTATGAAGCCTTAAAATTCAGAATCCCATCCTTGATTTTAGAAAAGAAAAAACTTTAATCAACTTGGTTAATTGACACTTTTTGTTTGGCAGTTCGAAGAATCGAGTCCACTTGTTCACGCTTCAAGGGATAGCCGTGAAAACATCTTCCTTTAGCATTACTAGCTCCAATAATGGTATCCTTAATTTTTAATGGAGGCTCAAATCTATACAATTTTTTAAAAACTAGAGCGCCTCTCCAACCCATTATCTCGCATTCCTTTTTTTGTTCTTCTGGTAGCAAATCTCTTCTAATGAAGCTGTCAAGAACCCCGTAGCCAATAAATGAATCTCCTTTTTCAGCTTTTCTAACCAAAAAAATGGTACCATTTGATTCCCAATGTCTGGCTATTCCGGGAAAATACTTTTTGATTGAGAAAACCTGATTAAACCATTCTTCTCTTGTAATTCTTAAAATAAAATTGTTTGGCGTTCCTTCTCCACCTATACCCAAAGAAGTTTTCACCTCAAGAATGATACTCAATCCATTCTTTATTTATGAATTTTATCATGGATTCTGAAATAAGACAGTAAAAACTCATAAAAACAGATGCCCAATTTTAATATCCCAATATAATACCTTATTAGAAAATATTAATTAATAGACTAATGTGCATCAGAAAACTGTTAATGATGAAACAAAAAATGAATATCAGTCTGATAGGCGTAATTAGAAAGGAACTTAAAAGACTACTGGGGAACCGTGAAAAAATTTGTAGATTTTGGATATAATGTAATTGAAGGTGGAATTCCGCCTACTGCTCTAAGCTCCATTTCAAACTAAAAACATGATTCCTTAGGACTGAATTGTAGTGCAAGGAGCAAACATTGAACAGTTGAATAATAGGTTTAATGAAATCGTAAAAATAGTTGAGGAACTTACTGTAAATACATCGTTAATTATTATGGCCCATGTAAATCGAAGGAACGAGTTCTTCGTGACGCTGAAACTTACAACGAAATAGGAAAAGGCTCTATGCAGA
>CAZIFH010000178.1:0-3339 GCA_964539065.1 uncultured Candidatus Bathyarchaeia archaeon
GTGCGAGCTTAGTTCATTATAACACTGTTGAAGAAGTCTATACATTTCTGAAGGCATTAAACGAGTTAAGAAAAAAGTAAATTACAGTTTTCCAAGTTCATATAAGTAGTTAGTGTATTGTTGCGGAAGAAAACCAGGATCAACGGCTGCCCAAGTAACATGTGCTAGAGCTACACCATCAATTGGAGATCTAAGTTGTTCAAGAATTTCGCCGCGAACACTCCAAATTTCGCCTAAAACATCATCTTTTTTTACCAGCGAGCCTAATTTTACGTGAGAATACAAAATTCCTCCATGTTTGGATAGAACGTCAACAAATCCCTTCAGCATTGTTAGTTTGTGGAATTTTGGTTTTCCATTAATCATTTTCAGATATTTCATAACATTAATAATTCCATCATAAAATAGATTCACATCATTTTCTTCCAACAATCCTTTCTGACCTGCTTCCAGTACTATTGTTGGTATCCCTCGCTTGCTGGCTTCAACCATCAATGTTCCATTTCCTTCAGGTTCATGGTATTCAAGAGCATATTGCATGTCAAAGAGAGAGAGTAAATCATTTATTTTTCGATCAATTTCCTGCTTACCAGTATTTCTGAAAATAGCATGCGGATATAATGCTTCATTCAAATCGCCACTGTGAAGCTGAAGTACATAATCACATTTTAGAATAATCTCGTTAAACAAATTGTAAGCCATAATTTGGCTAATAGTACCATCTAATTTACCTGGATACTTGTCCCAAAGCCTGTCTTGATCAATAGGGTTAACCCACATAGATCTATTTTCAAATGATGGAATATTCACAACTGGCAAAATCACAAGTCCTCCCTTCAACTTGTTAGGGGATATCTCCCTCGAAAGTTTTGCGGCAGCTAATATTCCTGGATATTCACATCCGTGTTCTCCCGCAACAATTCCCAATAAAGGTCCATCTTCAACTCCATTTATGACGTTGACAGGTACTCTTATCGCGGAAACTGAACGTTGAGCAACATTAAAGAAAAAAAAATTCTTTTTACCTTTCTCTAAACTAGTCTCACAAATTTCAAAGTTTTCCATGGTACAAATACTCTTATTATGATGTTAAAAATTTTTTCGTAAATATGCCTATTTCTTTCTATTCGGAAAAATATTAAATACAAACTTTGGATACATACTTTCGAGGATTAATGTAATGGAATCGCTAAACATTAAGATAATTGATATGTATCGTAAAATGCTGACAATAAGGTATTTTGAATTCGAAGTGAAGGAGTTATTTGCAAATGGCAAAATTGTCGGCGCCT
Source organism: uncultured Candidatus Bathyarchaeia archaeon (assembly GCA_964539065.1). Classification (GTDB taxonomy): domain Archaea; phylum Thermoproteota; class Bathyarchaeia; order Bathyarchaeales; family DTEX01; genus JAGTRI01. The sequence goes on from CAZIFH010000178.1 coordinate 1,293, forward strand.
TACATTTAAGCATCGGTCAAGAAGCTGTGCCTGTTGGTGTATGTGCTGCCCTTAAAAAGGGAGACTATATCGTAAGCAATCATCGTGGACATGGACATTGTATCGCAATGGGCGTTGATGTCAAACGCATGATGGCAGAATTGTTTGGCAAGGAAACCGGCGTCTGCAAAGGTAAAGGAGGTTCTATGCATCTGGCAGACTTCAGCGTTGGAATGTTAGGTGCAAGTGGCATTGTAGGAGCAAACATGCCTCTGGCTGTTGGGGCTGGACTTTCAATCAAAATGAGGAAAACAGATCAAGTATCTGTTACATTTTTCGGAGACGGCGCTTCAAATCAAGGCACATTTCATGAATCGCTTAACTTGGCAGCAATATGGGATCTTCCAGTGATATTCGTTTGTGAAAACAATCAATATGCAGAATCTACCTCTGTTTCAGCGGTTATGCGAGTTAAAAATATTGCAGATAGAGCGTCGGCATATGGTATTGAAGGAGTTGTTGTTGATGGAATGGATGTGGTAGCAGTATATGAGGCTGCGTTAGACGCTTGTGAAAAAGCTAGAGGCGGAAAAGGTCCAACATTGTTGGAATGTAAGACATATAGGTACATGGGGCATGAAGAAGGCGACCCATGGATCACATATCGAAGCGAAAAAGAAGTTGAAGAATGGAAGAAGAAAGATTCGATAAACAGATTAAGAAAATATCTTATAGACAAAAAAATCTTCACAGAAGAGGAAGCTAACCAAATTGAGGAGGAAGTTAAAAGTTTAATTGAAGAGGCCGTAAAATTTGCTGAGGAAAGTCCGTGGCCTAAACCAGAAGAAGCCTTGAAAGATGTTTTTGTAAGTTCATACTATTAGAGGTGAAGAATAGTGGCGGAAAATGTTAGGCAATTAAGTTTTAAAGAAGCTATTAGCGAAGCCTTAATGCAAGAAATGGAAAGAGACGAGACTGTTTTCTTAATGGGTGAAGATTTGGGCGTATTTTATGGTGGTGGACCATTTGGAGTAACACCTGCTGAAAAATTCTTAAAAAAATTTGGATCGGAAAGAGTCAGAGATACACCAATATCTGAGTCAGCTTTTATCGGAGCAGCTTCTACAGCTGCAGCAACTGGCTTGAGACCAGTAGTTGAATTAATGTTCGTAGATTTTTTTGGCGTATGTATGGACCAGATATACAATCAGACAGCAAAAATGCGATATATGTTTGGCGGACAGGCAAAGATCCCGATGGTTATTAGAACAGTTATTGGCGCAGGCTTCAGTTTTGCAGCGCATCATTCGCAGTCTTTGTATTCAATTTTTGCTCACGTTCCTGGTTTAAAGGTTGTTGTTCCGTCAACACCTTATGATGCAAAGGGATTGCTGATTGAGGCTATAAGAGATGATGATCCTGTTGTTTTCTGTGAACATAAAAGTCTTTATAACGCTATTAAAGGTCCAGTTCCAGAGGAGCTTTACACCATACCATTTGGTAATGCAAAAATAGTTAAGGAAGGATCAGACATCACAGTTGTGGCCACAGCTTTAATGGTTCATAAAGCACTTAAAGCTGCAAGCATTCTTGAAAAAAATGGAATTAGCATAGAAGTTATTGATCCAAGAACAATTGTGCCTCTAGATAAGCAAGCAATTTTGGATTCAGTAAAGAAAACATCAAAATTATTGGTGGTTGATGAAGATTATGAAAGATGTGGCTTTGCAGCAGAAGTAGTCTCCATTGTTGCTGAAGAAGCCCTTTATTATTTAGATGCTCCGGTCAAGCGTATTGCTACACCTAACGTTCCAATTCCATATAGTCCAGTGTTAGAAAAGAAGGTTATACCTGATGAAGAAAAAATAGTTAACGCTGTAAAGCAAACAATGAATCGATGAAGACATCATCTATTTAATATTCCACAAGCGACACTAATAGGCCATCTGGATCAACAACATAAGCAAATTTCCATTCTCCTAATAATGGAAAACTCACATTCTGTGGCGAGCATAAAAATATAACATTTTTTCTCCGCAATTCTTCATAAGTCTTCTCTATATTGGAT
>CAZIFH010000179.1:0-6804 GCA_964539065.1 uncultured Candidatus Bathyarchaeia archaeon
GCAAGTCATATGTTCAAGAGCGTCTCCGCTTTCCATCAGTTTACTTCCGCAGTCTGGGCATTTTAAGTTGACCGATATTGATAGGGAATTACATGTTGGGCAGGATATGTGTGACCTCGTCGGCTCTTTTTTGAGTAAGCCATTTTCAGCCATTTTCATAAGTGTAGGCAGCAGAATTGAGATTGGTATTTGGCTGTTAGGAACCGATTGTGGCTCTGTTGAGACTTCTATCCTTATGTTTTGGTTCTCATTTAGGATTCTGTAGATTTCTTTTGCATCTTCCAAGTTTACTCCTTCAGGCAATGACGATTCAAGAAGAATTTGGCTTATGCATTCCGCCATGCGTCCTGTTAGAATATAGTCTTTTGTTATATAGTCTTTTGCGCCAAGTTTCATTGCTTCCACAGCGATTTCTTCATTACCCCTACCTGTGACGAAGACTATTGGCTTGTTTATGTGTTGTCTTCGCAGTTCTCGTAGAATGTCAAGTCCAGTCATGTCGGGGAGTCTGTAGTCCAGAAAGATTATGTCGAAAGTTTCTTTTTTAAGGTTCTCAATTCCTTCTTGACCGCTCTTTGCTACCGTGAGTTTGAAATCTACTTGTAGACTTTTATTTAGAGAACGTTTCATGATTAACTGGTCTTCAGGATTGTCTTCGATGTATAGAATACTTAGCTGCAAATGTTTCAGCTCTTATTATGATTGCTTCTCATCTGGCTGGGATCTTAGATATTATGAGCCAATACTGTCTTATTTCAACCACGGTCTTAATGAAGTTTTCAAAGCTAACTGGTTTCACTATGTAGTTGTTGCATCCCATTTTGTATGCTTCTTCTATATCTTTTTCTCTTTCAGATGACGTTAAAACGATGATGGGAATGCTTCTTAGATTCTCGTCACTCTTAATTTCTTTCAACACCTCAAAGCCGTCGACTTTGGGCAATTTTAGATCCAACAAAATCAAGGCGGGAGTGGGAGCGTCTTTGTATTTCCCTCTTTTTCTGATGAAGTCTACAGCTTCCTCCCCATTCTGAACAACATAAAGCTTGTTGTATATTCGTCCCGCCGCAAAAGCTCGTTTCGTAATCAATATGTCGTCTGGATTGTCCTCAACAAGCAAAAAAGGGTATTCTGAATCTGCACTAAACTTAATCATATTTTGTTATTCTCCCTAATTTATTTGCACTCTCCAAATTTACGTTTTTCGGTAATGCCAAATAAAAAGTGCTTCCTTTACCTACTTCGCTTTCGACCCACGTTCTTCCTCCGAGATGGTCGGCAATTCTCTTACAAATTGCAAGACCTGCCCCAGTTCCTTCATACTCTTCTTCTGTATGAAGCCTTTCGAAAATTTTGAATAAACGGTCAAAGTATTTTCTATCAATCCCTATGCCATTATCCGCAACTTTAAATACGAACTCATTATCTTTTTCTTCACATGACACCTCAACTGTTGGTCTTTCCGATTTATTGAATTTTAAGCCATTGTCGATAAGATTCATAAAAAACTGTTTTATCCAAACACGTTGGATGCGAATCTTAGGTAGATCTTTGTATTTTACGAGTCCGTCACGTTTCTTGATAACTGGATCAAGATCAAAGATAATTTCCTCCAAAAGATTATTCAAGTCTACCTCTTCTATGTTCATGTATTTTCGTCCAACTCTCGACAGGACTAGTAGATCCTCAATCATGTTCTCCATGTTAGAAACTGCCTTAACAATTCTATTGATATACTCTTGAGCGTTCTTATCAAGTTTGTCCTTATAATCCTCCACGAGAAAAGTGGTGAAGGCCTTGATTGCTCGGAGAGGGGCCTTCAAGTCATGAGATATTACATACGTGTAATTTTCCAAATCAATGTTGGATTGCTGGAGGGCCTTGTTTGCCAGATCAACCTCTTCTTTCAACCTCGCCAGTTCTTCACACCTAAGTTGAAGAGACACGTTGGCTTCTCGTAATCTCTCCTCTGATTCTTTGAGGGATTCCTCCAACTCCTTAAGTTCGGTAATGTCTCTTGAGATTCCAACGACCCCGATTATGCGGCCGTTGTTGTCCCTAATGGGTACTTTTGTACATGTAACCCATCGGAATTCCCCATCAGCCCTTCTGATGCGTTCGACTTTTCCTATGATCGGGACTCCGCTTGCCACGATTTTTTGTTCATCATCATAAGCTGCTCTGGCATGCTCAGGAGTGAAAAAATCGAAGTCGGTTTTGCCAAAGGCTTCTTCTGAGCTCTTAACTCCTATTGTTAGGCATTGGGCTTTGTTAATGAGTATGAAGCGGGACTTGATGTCCTTAAAATATATCGTGTCAGGAATATTGTCCATCAAAACCTGAAGCAAATCCATTTCGCGAAACAATCGTGCTGTTTCAAGCAAATCATTTTCATGAGTCTTATTTGATTCTTGCGCCGTTTTCTTCCGCCTCACTGTTCATTTGCTTTGACTATGAAAGGTTCTTGATTATTCCTCCAAAATTTGTCACTACTTAAATGCAAAATCACTTATACGATAATATAATATCTATATTTAAGATAGACGCTTATAGATGACAAATTTTTATTTATGTTTTTTCTCACATATTTATTTAATGTCATGCCTCTCGGTTCTTTTGATCGCCTCCGTCTCGTTAGGAGAGTTTTTTCAGTGGTTGAGCAATCTAACAATCACAGACTTTATGCTTGTGTACTGGCCACTGTTGCTTGTGGACTTCGCCCGCTCAATTGGAAAATCCATATTTCTTCTTTCTTACACGGTTTACCAAAATTTTTTTCCTACACTGTTTAATAACGATTTTTTCCCAAAGGTGTCGTTACTTATCCCCGCCCATAATGAGGAGAAAATAATAGTAAATGCTATTGAGTCAGCCTTGGAAACTGACTATCCAAACAAGGAAATAATAGTCATAGATGACGGGTCAAAGGATAAAACCTACCAGCTGGCGTACCCCTATCATCAAAAGGGTTTAATCAGGCTTCTGCACAGAGAGGTCGCAAGCGGTTCTAAGGCGACGGCGTTAAACTTCGGTCTTGTTTTTGCCTCTGGAGACGTAATATCTGTAGTAGATGCTGATACGCTTCTTGAACGAAACTCGTTAAGGGAAATTGTGAAACCTCTCAGCAACTCTAATATCAGCGCGGTCTCTGGAAACGTTCGCGTCTTAAGAGGCGAACATGGCTCAAATAATCTTCTAGTAAAGCTTCAATCTTACGAGTATCTCATCTCTCTTGAATTGGGGCGTAGATTCAGCTCCATAATGAAGACACTACTCATAATTTCAGGTGCTTTTGGAGCTTTCTGGAAGGAAAACGTGCGTTCTTTAGGCGAATATGATAGAGATACTATAACAGAGGACTTCGACATCACCTTCAAGATGAGAAAACTTGGCAAAAGATTGTATTTTGCAGATAAAGCTGTTTCATGGACTTTCGTTCCAGAAACCTGGAAAGACTGGAGACGACAAAGATTAAGGTGGACAAAAGGTCAAGCAGAAACACTTTGGAAGCACAAGAACGTGTTGCTTAAGAAGGGGTTTGACGCGAGATTCGTGATAGCTGTTTTTGACATGCTATTTACTGACATCATACTTCTTTTTGTTCGATTTATGTGGCTGGGCTATGTTCTTTTCGCGTTTCATTCTGTTTTCATCTACGTTATGGCTTTAAGCATTATTTTGTATATGCTCTGCGAATTCGTAACAATATTAACTGCAGGTATTTTATCGCCACGGAAGAAAGACCTTAAAAACATCTACCTTGTTCCCGCGGTAGTTCTGGTTTACCGACCGTACTATTCCTTGATTCGTTTGAAGGCGTACTTCGATTGGATGCTGAAAAAGAAAAGTTTCTGGTAATCTTGGATTTGCACATGGCAACAGGCATTTGATAGACGTGACAGAAAACAAACCTCTAAAACCCATCAAACAAAAAGGAGACAAAATAATATGCTTGATGCTTGAAGAAAGAAAGAATGTTCAGCAGGATAAGCTTGAGAAACTATGCCGAACTTTTAGGTTACAGGAACATCTTAACCTATGCCGGCTCTAACCATACAGCTGGGTTTCCATATAAACTGTTCTCTTCTCTTTTTTCAATAATGGCAAAGTTTCTTTGTGTTAAAAACAAAGCTTATTAATTTAGAGGCAATTAACTGATGGCATTCACTTAATTGTGCTAAATACAAAAAATAGGGAATATGAATCAGCTAAACTAGTTTTTTGACCATTAACTAGCTACTGGTTAATGGTTTTTTAACGACCATTCCAACGCTGAAGGTGAAGCCACAGTTTTCGCATTCTATCGTATATCGACTCGTTGGTCTTAATCTTCTTGAACGGCATTTAGGGCAGCTAAGCTTTGTTATTAGTTGTTCAGCTGATTCGTCTGAAGCAAAAAACATGGTCGGAGGTTTAAAGGCTTTTACGGCTACGTAGAGTATTATTAATACTGCGACTGCAGCAAGTAACAATATCGTGTATGTAAATGGTTCGTTGATTTTGTCTCTCTCCTCATCCTTTTATTTTTGACGGCTTACTCGCTGAAGAGCTTTCCGAAGAAACCTTTCTTAGGCGGTGCTTCCTTCTTGACTTCGACTTCCTTTCCTTCTCCAAGTGCTCCTAAGCCGACAGCGGGCATGCCTTCCATGAGGAATGGACTATCAACACCTGCTAGAACCACTGTTGCATGCATAGTTCCCTTTAACGAACTATTGACTCTGGCGCCCCATGAAACTTTCGCGGTTGGCGATACTCTACTTACCACTAGTTCTCCAGCTCTGTTAACATCTTCTAACGTCATATCGTCGCCACCTTCAAGGTGAACCAAGGCGCCTTCAACCTTCTTTATGTCGCCTATGTCGAGAAGTTGCAGTGCCAGTGCCCTTTCTACTGAGTCTTCAACTTTAGTGTCTCCTTGACCATCTCCCACTCCAATAGCGCATACTCCACTTCCAGTCATGATTGCTTTTAAGTCAGCAAAGTCAAGGTTTACAAGGCTTGGAATTGAGATAGCTTCAGATATATTTTTAATGAAGCTTCCAATAAGTTCGTTTGCAACTGCGAAAGCTTCTGAAAGCGGTAGGTTTCCAGCAACTTTTCTGAGTTTGTTGTTGTCGATAACGATCACTGCGTCACATACTTCAACTAGCCTTTTCAGGCCATCTTTTGCTTTCAAGAATCTTGATCTTTCAACTGTAAATGGTGTAGTGACAACCGAAATCGTCAAAGCACCCATTTCTTTGGCCAATTTAGCAATAACTGGAGATGCGCCTGTTCCTGTTCCGCCGCCAAGACCTGTTGTTATGAAGACAAGCCCTGCACCGGAAATAAGTTTCTCGATTTCTTCTAAACTTTCTTCAGCAGCTTTTGCGCCTTGCTCTGGAAAACCACCGCATCCCAGACCGCCAGTAACCTTATATCCAAGCAAAACTCTTTGGTCAGCCTTAGTTATGGTTAAGTGTTGTGCATCGCTGTTTAATCCATAAACTCTTGCGCCTGAGACTTCTTTTCCTTTCATCCATGTTATGATGTTGCATCCAGCTCCACCGATTCCCAAAACAGCTATCTGTGGGATAGCTTCTCTAGCTATTTCTTCAATACTTCGTTCCATTTTTCTCTCTCCTTTTATATTATTTTTTATCTTTAATAAGCTTGATTTTTAATTACACGATGGTAGATATAAAGCTTTTCAACAATATACATAAATTATATCTAAACGTGATCAATTAGTAAGCTATATTGAGGCGTTAGAGTAATATATTTTTAACAACAAAATCATCACTATAAAGAATTTTAGAAAACAATAAAGGTTATAAAAAGCGAATTAAACAATAACTTTTATATACTAAAAGGAGAAAGTCTTTCCAGAGGAATTTGTGTTGGCTGAGCAAACAGTAGAGGCTAAGGATTACGAAGAAATCGTAGTCAAACTAGCACTATCAAAAGATTATCTCAAAAAGCTGGAGCAATTAATTGATATAAAAAGAATCTTTTCAAGCAGAGCTGAAGCTCTAAGAAGAGCATTAGAGCTTCTGTTTGAAAAATACCAAGATGCACTAAAAGATTCCCAATAATTTTTTCTCTTAAAAAAATAAATAGAAATGCCGAGTAACTATTAACAATTTTTTATTGATCTTAAAAAAGTATTTCAAGGATACAAATCATAAAGCATTTTCATAGGTGACATATTTCTAATATGAATTTTAAGTAAATATTTATTATTATCGCCTCTTTCAACCATGTCAATATAATCCTTAAAGCAATCAATTTTGTTAGTTTAAGTGGCCTTACACGAGTTTGATGATATTTTATTTCATGTCCCATACATTAGGGTGGTGGAACATGCCAGCAAACTGTGACAATTAAAAATCATCATTAACTTGAATTATCCAAATATTACATCTGGATAGTCGTCTAGAGATTTCATCTTGATAAATAAAAATCTAAAAAAATATATGGATCTACATTTTTGCTGCACGACATTATCTTTACTCTAAAAACCTTGAGCTAAATCATTTTCTTAAGTTCATCTAGCCACGGATACAGTTTCTTGAGTCTCTGCATTGCATCTGCCACTTTTTCCGCAGGATATTCATAAGGCAACAATTTTCCACTGAAATAATCTGCATAAGCCTGCATGTCGAAATACCCATGTCCACATAACAGGAATAAGATACTCTTCTTTTCGCCAGTTTTCTTGCATTGTAAAGCTTCATCAATAACTCCTTTGATGGCATGCGCCGGTTCAGGAGCTGGAATTATGCCTTCAGTGTTTATGAAAATCTTTGCAGAATCAAATACTTC
>CAZIFH010000180.1:0-6443 GCA_964539065.1 uncultured Candidatus Bathyarchaeia archaeon
AACTGTTCCGGTGCGACATTGCTTGTAGGTCCAAGACAGCCGTTTGCATGGGCTTTCGACAGATTCTTCCCAGACGCGTTTAACCGTGTAAATGAAACTTTTCACTCACCGCACTGGTCAGTTATCTTTACAGCCATAGTTGCCTACACATTTATACCAATGAGTCTTCCTCCAAGAGTATTCTTTGCAACTGTGGATACAACATTTCTCTTCATCATCAGCCAACTCCTTATCGCCTTTGCAGGCGTAGTAGTACCCTATAGGCGTCCTGATATTTGGGAAAGAGGTTTCAAGGCAATGGTGGCCGGCATACCTGCGATATCTCTATGCGGCGCTTTGGCAGTTTTGTTCTGGGTCTGGGGACTAGCAGTAAGCGCATCGTGGCTAGAGGCTTGGGGCATGTTGTATCTGTCTGCTTGGGTTTTCGCCGGCTCCCTCATATGGTTCGCCTATGCGGAACGCAACAGAAGGATGGGCATTACCCTACAAGACATCTACGGTGAGATACCACCAGCATAAACGCTCAATTACCCTTTTTTTTTCTTTACTCTAGTATCCACTATCGCTAGGTAATAGCCACGCAAAATACTTGGTTTCTTAACTATCTTTATTCCTTTATAATCGGTTCTGTGCAATCTAATTTTGTAATTTTCAGGTTTAAGCTCATACTTTTCAATGTTACTTCTCAGTTTATCGATGTGATATTGAACAGCTTCTTTCAATCGTCCTTTTGAAATTTCCTCATCCTTAATCCCGCCTTCCTCAGCAAGTTTTTTGAGTTCGTATTTGGTCAAACTCAACATAAGCAATGAAACATCAACAACGATAAAGAGCAAAATTATGCTCGGCCACGTTAGAAACAAATTTAACCACTGAAGCGTGGGAGGAAGCTCTACGTTTCTCTGCCATAAAACAGCCAACATAACCACGATCATGAAGTACCCCATGCTGACAAATTGCAGAATTCTGTTAACTCTCACCATGATCCTAACTTTACTCGACTGTCCCATCTTCCTTAGAACTCTCTGAGTTTCCTTACTAAAATATTTCCAGTATGCCTGACTCACTCCAGCCGTTTTAGTTTTCTTTAGCACATCTTTTGGGTTAGATATTATTGCGCTTCTCAGACCATCGTAATAGCTTATCAGAGAAGTTAGCTCATCCGCTGTTTTCTTAGCCTTTTTTATGTCTCCAGCCGCCTTTTCCACCGCCTACCCCAACTCTATCTTACAATTGAAAGATTTTCTTATGTGGTAACATTAGCAACATAAGACTATAAGCTTAAAGGCTTAAAATTCTTATGACTAAAAAATAAAAAGGAGTTGAAGTTTCTATTTTAGATGTGCGATTTCTGCTGTAAGTTTTATGGCTAGCTGCATTGCAGATATCGCTCTGTACCACGTGTAAGATGTCAACAGCCTTCGTGCCTCACTAAAATATCCGTTTACCCAAAGCTCCATTGCTTCAGCCTCAAGAGACTGCACATCGTCAAATTCTTCTTCCTCAAATAATCGCCACGCATTTCGGACAGTCCAGATTCTGGAGCCACAATTCTTGTCCACTGTGTCGGATAGTTTTTCAAAAGCCCACCAAGCAGAGTTTTTGTCATACCCGTTGGTTCCGACTTGGTATGCTTGGGGGACGCTTAATATGCCCATGTACCATGGCACGTAGACGCTTGAACATGGTGAAGTTAGGGCTATCCACATCACGCCACCAATCGCCGACGGCATCCAATCCCTTGACTGAGCAACAAAACTCTCAACAGTATAATCACGGCAAATAGTTCTGTAGGGCGTGTCGTGGGGCGAACCATACTCGTACATGTCAGTTGTATCATATGATGTCCCTTCATAATGATCCCTCAAAATACTCATTATTTCGCTGATGGAAACACCGCCCTCAGCATATTCCTCTAAAAGGGATTCAACACGCCAGTGACGAAGGTACTGCCTTGAACCCCACCCGCTTGGATCACCGTAAACTTCTGTCCAGTTAAATGGTCCACTGTTTGGGTCGTACCATCCTTGTTCTATTGCAAACTCAACCACATCGCTTGAGCCAATATCCCATTCTGTCCCTATTCTGAAATAGTTTGCACGCATTTCCATAGCATTGTCTAAAACCCTTTTTGCAACCCAATGCTTGAACCCTATCTCTATCCACCAACCTTCATTTGGATCTGTTATTCCAAACATTGTTCCCGGGTCGCATCCAAGGCCGTATGTTTCAGCAAGCCAAGCAATAATCTCAACAGCTTCTCTGGATGTTTTTGCCCACTTTAAGGCTATTTCCATGAATTCGCTCCAAAGAATGTCGCCTGTTTTTGCAACATGCCACCCTTTGGTATCTCTTAACCACGTTTCCTTGGAGTAGGCTAGATTGTTCGCTATTGACACTTGATACTCGTTTATGCCTGCCGCCAAGTCTCCTGGGACATATTTCTCATCGAATGCGGCGAGTCTAATGTATACGCAAGATTGAGATGTCCAATGGGGTATGTCGCCAACTCTTATTTTGGCGCCAAAGAAAGTCTCAATTACGTCGTCTGGCGAATATGACATGCTTGGAGCAACCCGTATATGCATGCATGTTCTATCTCCCAGTTCCTCGTTATGACCAAGTAATACAGAACCGTCCGCACTTGCTTCCTTTCCAATAATAATGGTTGTACAACGCTTTCCCGACTCGAACGCATTGTTACTTTTCTGCGTTTTGCTTGCGAATGTTTCCAAGGAAATATTAGCAAAACTTAACAGTAGAAAAGCAGCGATCAAAACAGCTAACACTTCTTTCGTCTTCACTTCTCCTTCCTCCTAGTTTGGTTAAGAAATGGTATATGTGCACAAATTTAATAATTTTATGCCTTTTTGGATAGCCTTTTGAGCTTAATGCAATTTTTATGAATGGCTAGGGCAAGAACTGCTACAATTATTGGCGAGGTTTTTCTTTAGTAAAGTTGCCTTATCCGTAATTGCAAAGTTTTCAGTAGATTTTGTCGAACTTTACAAGCGCACCTCTTTGTACCATTTTTTCTTTGTTCCAGTCTCCGCTCTCTTCATCCATTCCTTCGTTTTAGGCTCTTCATCTATATATTTCAATATTTGATCAATTTTAGAAGTCACATCGGCAACATCCTCTTTAGAAAGCTGTTTATACATCGGGCACGCGTCTCTAGTCTTCTTTAAATTGGTTGTAGCTGTATACCAGAATCCCCAGTCATTGGCAAACAATTTAGCCATATACTTCGCGTTAATAGTCTCCGGCGCATCGCTGTCTCCGATTTTGTGGTCTCTAACCAGAACAATGACATCCTTAGCATCCTTCTCTGTGAACTCGACAATCTCCAGTTTTGTTAACAGCAAGTCTACTAATGACACCGTGGGTGGGTCAATGTCAAATCTATTCCGAAAATCTATCTTATGGCACAAATCTAATTCGTCGTAGAAAATGTCTAGGTCCACCTTTCCTCGATAGATTTGACGATTTCGAGAGCTGACTCCGCTTGTAAAGAAAAACATGTAAGAATCAAACTTCCAACCTCGAGTCTCAAAAAACTTCCTAATGTCTCCTCTATGCTTATCTGGAGCTACAAAATCTATGTCCGGAAATTCTTGCCCTTCAATTCTCTTTAGCCTCTTGTGAAGATCAGTTGCCATAGGAGAGGAATGCACTCGGAAGGCAGGGCCGCCTATCAGCCTTAACGTGATGCCCTCCTTCTTAGCTTCCTCTATTAGGTCAAGTGCTATTTTTACAATCTCCTCAGACGAAACCTGTTTCTTTTCTCCCTCTCCCATCTTCATCCCTCTATTTTCCACCATTTCTCAACGCCCTCCTTAGTAAGGTCTATAATAAATCCCCTCAACACTCCTTCACTATATTCAGATCCAGGATTAATCGCTAAGGTTTTACCTATGTAATCAGAAGCATAAGACTCGTGAATATGACCATGTAAGCTTAAAATAGGCTGGTTTTCCTCAATGAATCGACGTACAGCCTTACTGCCTACGTTATCGTATATGACTCTTCCCAGAAAGACGACAGGCTTCAAATTTTTATCCAATTTTGGAGCTAAATCCAGTTTTGTTCCATATGGGGGACAATGGAAATTTAGAACGGTTCTGTTCCAGTTGCCGGAAAACATGCTCTTTATCTTTTCCAACTTTTTCCATAGTTCCTCCTCTGGGGCTTCCCGTGGAGTGTCCCAAGGTGTTGGGTTAACCCATTCAAAACTAAGCATCTTATAGTCAAAGCAGAGATCAACAACTTTTTCAAGAGGGTAAATAACACGATCTTCATGATCTTTTATTAATTTGTCAATTTCTAAAGAGTCGTCATTTCCAGGCATCATCACAAGCTTAATATTCTCGGGTAATTTTTCTTCAATCATATCGAGCCATCTTTGTAATCTTTCTTTCATGTACCCGCGAAAGAGCTCGTCAACTTTTTTAGGGTTCTTCATAAGCTCGTCATATTCATCTTGGTTGCAAACATGGGTATAAAAACCGCTAAAAGTAATTTTATCTATTAGTTTTCTAAGTTCGCCTTCGCCGCTAGCGTTGATCCATTGTCCATAAACCATAGTCTTATACTGACCAGGATTTTCTTCGATTATTGGAATTATAAGCTTCCCCGTAAGATCGCCGCATAATAGCAAGATATCTGCCTTATGCACTTTTGGAATTGAAAGCCACTTACGCCAGACAATTTCGCTTCCGTGGACATCTGTAGCGTGAAATAATCTAACTTTCTCAACCATATGCTTCACTCGAAAAAAGTAGCAACATTATGATATTTATATTTTTAGTGAAATGAGAGCATATGCCTCAAGAACTAGTTACAATGATTATGGAAATGTTTCTTAGTAACCGCTTAAGAGCGCGCATATGCAATGCTGGGCAATGGATCTGTCATTAATTCTTACAACTAACTCTACCAAATGCAACTTTAACGTTCAATTTTTTTATCCACCACAAACATTTAATGCTGAAAACTGAGATTTAATAACGCTTGAGTCGCTCTCAAAAGTTGCCAAAAGTAAAAAATATTAGAAAATATGGTGGTACGTTATGTGGCAAGGAGGTGTGGCTGATGAGACCTAAAATAATGAATGATCTTGTGGAGGATGCAGTACGAATAGTAGAAAGAGGGAAAGAAAGAGGTGTTACGATAAGGATAATGGGCGCGATAGCTGTTAGAATACATTGCCAAGAATTTCAGCACCTTCTTAGTGCAATGGAAAGAGAAATAACAGACATGGATTTCATGACACTGAGCAGATTCAAGAAAGACATCAGAGATTTACTTCAAAATTTTGGATTCGTGGCAAATGAAAGATTCATATCGTGGCATGGGAAAAACCGCCATATCTACAACCATGAAAAATTGGGCGCCAAGGTAGACGTATTTTTTGACAAACTCGAGATGTGCCACACGATAGATTTCAGAGAGAGATTGGAATACGACTTTCCGACAATCACACTAGCAGATTTGCTATTAGAAAAAATGCAGATTGTTAGACTAACTGAGAAAGATATCAAGGATACAATTGTGCTTTTGAGAGAACATGAAATTGGAACGACAGAAAATGAAACTGTAAATTATAAATATATTTCAAGTATACTGGCAGATGATTGGGGATTCTACTATACGGTAGTCAATAATCTTGAGAAAGTCAGGTTTTCTCTTGATGGCTATGATGCTTTGACTAACATAGACCGATCATGTGTCAGAGAGCGAATTACCAAATTAATTAAGTATATTGATGATGAACCAAAGTCTTTAAGTTGGCGATTACGTGCTAAAGTTGGCATAAAAAAAAGGTGGTATACCGAAGTCGACGAAGTTCGGTAGTATTCTACTGCGGGTGAAAGCATAATTTGCTAAGAGAGTGTAACTGCATCGCGAAGTTTATTCTGGCGGCACCTCTTTAAATGCTAAGTCTAAATCGATTCCTTTCGCTTTTCTATACCACTTAGCAAGGTAGTAGAAAATCAAACAGGCTAAGAACACACCTGTAATTGTAGCCCAAGATTCTGGAACAGCGGCTCCTAATTCTGGAATAGCCAAATACGTATAGATGGCAAATATTAGGGGAATAAGACCGATTACTGATAAGATTGATATTAGTGGGATTTTACCAATAGCATACTTAGAGCACGCCGAAGACCTGTAAACATCTTTCAACTTATATGGAAACAGAATACCTGCTATAAGTATTATGCAATATTGCACAAGGTTAGCAGCAGCAACGGAGGCAACATAGGTCCAGACTTCTGGAAAATACCAGGACCATGCCATCCAAAGGATGCCGCCTACCACCATAATTCCAATAGCTACAAGTGGTGTGTGAAATTTCTCATAGACATAAGCGACCTTTCTAGGCAAGATTCCGTCAAACGCTTGGGCAAACAGGTATTTTACAGGGTTCAAGATGTTAGTTG
>CAZIFH010000181.1:0-7316 GCA_964539065.1 uncultured Candidatus Bathyarchaeia archaeon
GTGTCTAACAATGCTGATCTTGTGTACTTTCTAAGCTTAGCGAAGAAGGAGTCAGTTGCACAGACTTTGAATAGTTTTGGGTTTAATGTTCCAGATCTTTATTTGTATTCATTTTCATTCAGTGAAGCCCTAAAGGTTATCGAGAAAATCAGCCCGTTCTATCAACCTTACAAGTATATTGCCAGATTTTTATATGAAAAGGCTTTATCTAACGCAAAACAAGAAACTATAAGAATGATGAATTTTTATCTTACATCAGCAATAATCGTTGCGAAACTGGCTCCGCTATTGACCATAATCACAGTTTCTGGCGTTCTATTTTTTGCTTTATTGTTGATTCTCAAAGGTAGAGGTGTGTTCCAGAACTAATTCTTCAAGCCATCCACATCTTTTGTTTTGAAGATTCGGCGTCAGCCAAAACTTTTGTGTAAAGGTTGCTGCCATAAGAGTCCATGCAAATTATTATAGGTCCAAACATTTTAACTTCAAATGACCAAATAGCTTCAGGCATTCCTAAGTCTAACCATTGGACATCGTTTACCCTTTTTATATATTTTGAAGCTAGAACAGCTGCACCACCTGTGAAGGTTCCATATACTGCGCCAAACTTTATCATTGCGTCTCTCGTTTTTTCTCCCATTCCGCCTTTACCAATGATCAGTCGCACACCTAATTTCATTATTATGTCTACCTCGTCTTCTTCCATCCGCATGCTTGTTGTTGGTCCAGCAGCCAATACTTTCCATCCGCTGCCAGTTTCTTTAACTAATGGTCCACAGTGATAAAGGGGCAACCCATTAAAATTGAAAGGCAATTCTTTCCCTTCTTTCAGGTATTGTGTTATCCTTTTATGAGCTGCATCACGAGATGTTAACAAAGTTCCTGTAACATAAATAGCATCTCCAACCTTAAGTCTCCGAACATCTTTTTCTAGAATTGGGGTTCTAATCTCGATTTTTTTCATCATAGACACTTCAAAAATTTCTTATGTGGGATGAGTTATATATTCAATCTTCCCATCCGCATGAATAATTGCTGTGGCCCTTCTTGCTGCCCAACATTGAAATGCCACGGCAACTGGATAGGATGCTACATGTCTATACGCATACTCGACCTTAACAGCCAACGTCGTTGTATCTCCACCTAAGCCCATCGGTCCAATTCTAGTTTTGTTCACAATCTCGTAAAGTTCACGCTCTATCTTAGAAACCTCAACGTTAGGGTTTAGTTCATCTAAAGGTTTCAGCAACGCCTGTTTTGCGAGTTCCATAGCAATGTTCGATCCTCCTCCTATCCCTACGCCTATAATTGTAGGAGGGCATGGCATGCCACCAGCTTTTATGACGCTTTCAACAACAAACTGTTTTACAGCTTTTAAGCCGTCACCTGGTCTCATCATCTTCAATGCACATGCATTTTCGGAGCCCCCTCCCTTAGGAAAAGCGGTGATTTTTAGGAAGTCGCCTTCTGTGATTTTCCAATGAATATATGGAATTAGCTTTCCAACATTGTCTTCTGTATTTTTATCCATAAATGGGTCTACAGTATTTGGTCGCAGAGGGATCTCCTTTGTTGCGCGCTGAACAGCTTTACAGAGAAGTCTTTCAATTTTTTCTAGGTTTTTGAACTGTGAACCGGCTTCTAAATAAAAAAAGATCAAACCTGTATCCTGGCACATTGGTGTATTTGTTTTTTCAGCTATCTCGATGTTTTTCAGTATTGTCTTAAGCTGGATTTTTCCAATATGAGTCCTTTCATTTTTGTATGCGTTTTTTAACGCCTTTTTCACATCTTCGGGAAGCTTTACGGCTGATTGTCTCAACAAATTAACTGCAACTTCCTCAATCTTGGTGTCTATACGCAAATGTTGCATCCTCTTGAAAAACGTGGCTATATGGTAACATCTAAATTTTTTCTTCGTCTAATTTAAATATCTTTGTTGGTTAGAATTATTCTAGACATATATGGACATTGAAGAACCCCCCAAAAAAAGGTACACAAATATAGAGGAAATCCCAGGAGTAGGCTACTCAGTAGCCAGCAAGTTGCGTGAGCTTGGATTTAATACGGTTGAATCTCTTGCTATGGCCACTACACGGGAACTCGTTCAGGCAGGCATAGGAGAACGGAAAGCTTTCGAAATAATCAATTCAGCCAGATCTTCTAGTTCGCTTTCTTTCATTAGAGTTGATGAGCTTGTTGAAAAACGACAAAACGTTTTGCATTTGTCGACTGGAAGCAAAAAGCTTGACGCCCTTTTGGGAAAAGGAGTTGAAACCCAGTCTATAACAGAGTTTTATGGTGAATATGGTTCAGGAAAAAGCCAGGTTGCACATCAGTTATGTGTTAATGTTCAGCTTCCCCTTGAAAGAAAGGGCTTAAACGGCGGCGCACTTTATATTGATACTGAAAATACTTTTAGAATTGAACGCATTGCACCAATGGCTCGACATGTTGGACTGGATCCAGATGAAGCTTTTAAGCATATCATACTAGCCGAAGCTTACACTTCGGATCACCAGATCTTCTTGTTGGAAAATGCTGACAAAATTATTAAAGAGAATAATATCAGATTAATTGTCGTGGATTCTTTGACGGCACATTTTAGAAGTGAATATATTGGTAGAGAAAGTCTTGCTGAAAGACAACAAAAACTTAATCAGCATATGCATAAACTTATTAGGCTTGCCAGAGCGTTCAATGTAGTGGCGTTTGTGACTAACCAGGTCATGGCAAGCCCAGATATGTTTTTAGATGAAACCGTCCGACCTGTTGGTGGACATATAGTGGCACACACAAGTCATACTCGGATCTTTCTACGTAAAGCGAAACGCGGACCTGTAAGAATCGCTCGACTTGTTTCAAGCCCCTATCTTCCAGAAGGCGAGTGTCTTTTTAAGATTACTGAAAATGGCATTGAAGATGTAGAGGAAGATCAGAGTGTGGATTAGATGAGTGTTTCGTTAGCACTGATGACACGACTATTTCAGCTTTTAACAGAAAGAAAGTTTGCTGAGGCTGAAAGGATTCTTGAACGAATAACAGAAAGAATGAAGAAGAATGAACAAAAGGAGTTTAATAGAGGATACTTAGAAGCTTTGTGTGGCATGATTTTGACTTACCGGTCAAGCGGAGACTCTTGCGAGTTTTTCAGCAAACTTGATTTAAATGATGTTGAAGCACTTAAGAGATGTTATAGGGATTTTAAGCAGAATAGTGAAAGCCAGTTTCATGCTGATTATGACAGAGGTTACTTCTCTGCTCTGGCTGAGTATATACGTGTGGTCTTGAGAAATGTTCAAGGATAACTCCGATTAAACTTGGTTAAAAGCTGTTTTGCAAAGTGAAAAGTAGAATCCAAACAAAAATCCAAGTTATTAGGTATATGCCTACTCCTGTTTTTGTGACAACCGCTGGGTTCTCAACTTTTTCAATGAAAATTCGCCTTAAAATTTGGTCTGAGCCGAAATAAACCATGAGGGATATTCCAATACCAGAGATAATATTGTTTATGCCTAGAATTAGGCATAAGGTGCCTGATAAGGCGCCAAGCATAATCTTAATCGTATAGATAATGCTTAATGTTTCCAATTAAGTATCTTCCTTAGGTGTTTATGTTGAAGGAGGAGATGAGTGGCTTCGACATTGCAGCGGTCACCCTTGAAATCAATCGTAAAGTAGGTGGTTTTAGAGTTGACAACATTTACCAAATAAATTCTAAAACCTTACTTTTAAACCTTCACGATAAAGATGGGGTTCGCTATAGCATAATATTAGAGTCAGGCAAAAGAGTTCATGTCACTTATTATGAAGTTAAGAAACCTTTAAAGCCTACAGGTTTCTGCATGGCTCTTAGAAAATATTTGCGAAATGGTGTTGTTGAAAAAGTTCAGCAACCCAGTTTTGAGCGAATAGTAGAGTTTTTAATTTTGAGTAGAGGCAGAGAGTATCGTCTTGTTGTAGAGATCTTTGGCGGCGGAAATATTATTCTTGTAGATTCAAATGGAAAAATACTTCATGCCCTAAGTTACCGCAAAATGAGAGATAGACATATCATCATGGGAGAAATGTACCATTATCCACCTCAAACAGGTATTGATCCAAGAAATCTAAGACGCGAAGAGCTAGATATATTGACAAATCATGGACAAGTGGAAGTTATTAAAGTACTTGCAAAATTTTTGGGCATTGGCGGATTTTATGCTGAGGAGGTTTTATTCCGTTCTGAGGTGCCTAAGAACAAACTATGTGTTTGTCTTAGTAAGAAAGACCTTGATTCTATTTTCGAAGTGTTAAAAACTCTCCTTTCTTTGCTTCAGAATGGTTGTTTCGAACCTTGCATTTTTGTTGATGAAAACGGTAGCTGGATTGATGTGGCACCGTTTTGCTTAAGAAAGTATTTGGGCTTTAAGTGTCTAAAGTTTGACGATTTCAACAAGGCTTTAGATGAGTTCTACATGAAAACCTCCATTAAAAGGCAAGTTGACACTGTCAAAGTTGCTTCTGAAAAGGAGTTGTCTAAGCTTAATAGAATCCTTCGGGAACAAGAGGCGACTTTAAATGAGTCTAAACAAAAATCAGAGTTATACAAGAAAATAGGTGATTCTATCTACATACACCTTAACGATCTTCAGCTTCTTCTCGAAAGGATTATGAAAGAAAAAAGGGATGGGAAAGACTGGAGGGAGATATCCAAAACTTTGGAGAAAGAAAAAAGGGAGTCAAGGATTCCAGCCATTTTTTATGAATCATTGAACCCCAAAACAATAGAACTTGAAGTTTCTGTTGAGGGAAACTCGTTCAGCCTAGATCTGAGAAGCTCAGTACAAAAGAACGCTGCTAAATACTATGAGATGGCTAAAAGGGAAGAAAAAAGAGCAGAAGGAGCTTTGAAATCTATTGAATTAACCCGTAAACAGATTGAGAGAGCCTATATTATGGAGGCTGAGAAGGTTAAGGAAACTTCTGAAATACCCAATATAAGCAGAAAAAGAATGTGGTATGAGAAGTTCCGCTGGTTTCATTCGTCAGAAGGATTTCTCGTTATTGGTGGCAGAGATGAGTCGACAAACGAGTCTATTATAAAAAAGTATTTAGAACCAAACGATATGGTTTTTCACGCTGAAGTGCAAGGAGCACCATTCGTTGTTGTGAAAACTCGGGGAGCTACGCCTTCAGAACAAACAGTTAAGGAAGCGTCTCAATTTGCAGCGTCGTACTCAAGTGCTTGGAAAAAAGGTGTTAGTGCTGTTGATGTTTACTGGGTACGACCTGAACAGGTAAGCAAGACTCCGCCCTCAGGCGAATATTTGCCAAGAGGCTCATTCATGATCTATGGAACAAAAAATTATGTTAAAGGCGAAAACTTGGAGGTTGCAATTGGCTTATTAATGAAAGGCTTAATGTTTTACGTGATAGGTGGACCTATAAAAGCCATTGCCGATCAAACTGATGTTTACGTTACTATAGTTCCTGGAAAAATGAACAGTGGCAATCTTGCTAAACAAATACGAAAAAAGCTGGCTGAGATGTTACCTGAAGATGTGCAAGAAAACGTTTTTAAATTACCTTTGGAGGAAATTCAGCGGTTTCTCCCTGCTGGTGGAGGGAATATCAAATAATTAAATCTCATCCATGCATTCTCTTGATTGTAAGTGAAATCTATATACCAGCGGTTAGAAGAAGTGATGATATTACTAAGATCTGAAGCAGTCCTTCTCCGATCAAGTTTTGCATTGAACCAAAAATAGTTGAAGAACAGAAGATTTAAAGCCGCAATTTAGTGTCTGCTGTTGCTGAGTTGGACGGAGAGGTGGGCATCTAATATTAAGCTAATTAAATATTCAAGAAAATGATCTTATATGTCTAAAGTTCTATTTCTCTTAAAAAGAAGATTCTAGAAAGGCATAGATAAAATGTATATAGAGAATTTTCAGAAAAATAATTATTTGCATTGGCAAGGGAATTCATGCTTAAAGTTTTAAGGCAATCTCAGTTCATCCCGCTTAGATCTATTAAACATATTAAAAGAGAAAGACTAAACTTTTGGTCATTCGGTGTAGTAAACACTGAAGAAAGAGTTTAATGAACAATACCTCTAAAAAAAGAAAATTAAACGTAAATATTTAAATGTTTGAAAAAGTTATCTATTAAAAATTTTAGTTTTCTTTCATGTATTAAATATTAACTAGTTGTCCGTTATGGTCTAGGTTCAAATGTCCCCGACGGAACTTGACTGTCTCCGATTTTCACGTTAACTGTTTGCGAGATCTGTTGGCTTTTCTTGCCTCTTCCAGTAGCCGCAGCTATAACTGTGTAAATCAACCAAATTATGAAGCCGTAAACTACGCCATTAACTATTCCAATAATTAGAAGCCACGCCGGAATTCCAAGAACCGGATAATCCACGACTGGAATATTCAATATATCAAAGATCATGTAGCCTGGAGGTAACCATGGCATTCCAAAAGAAACAAGTAGCGTCCCTAAAAACACAACAACAAAAATTATGGCGCCTATCATTTTTATACACCTCTTTTTTGCAAGATATAAAAAAGCGTAAGCATAAAAAACTTACTATAAGCGCTGCATTATTTGACGCTTAGATGCAACTTTTTGGCAAGATATCTTTAACTGTGAGAGTCTGCCTTAAATGGTGCAGAATACCTGAAGCGTTGAGAAAAATATAGTTAATATCAATAAGGAGGCTTCTAAGGCTTTGCTTGACCTACGTAAAAAGGATAAGGAGATTAAAAACGTCTCTATATATTGAAATATTGCATTTCCTACTGGATTATTTACCAAACCATTTGAAGAGTGTCTTCTAGAGGTTCAGCTTTTGGATCTCCAACAATTACTATTAGGCTGGGTATATATTTTCAACTTCCATGATATTGTCGATGTCGCCCGGATTAGTTTTCACTATATTTAGCTTCTAGCTTCACCTACTCTTGCCAGTGTCACCGTTTCCGCGTTTTGCTCTGACTTAACCTTCTTTCCTCAGAGACATGTAATGGCAACCAAATTATGTGGAACCTCAAACATAGCCAAAAACCTTTCACAGAACACCATTTTTGTCTCGTTGCTAGCAACAATACTGATGTGTAGGCACACAGCCTCAGCCCCTATGGTCATCAATCCTTCCAAATTCATTTCCAAGACTTGATTTGGGCTGAAAATGAAGATCTAATCAATGTAAGATTAGCCTATGTATTACCAATATCTACGACGACTGTAAAATGCAGATACATGTTTGCAAGAACTGATGTTCCTACTTAAAAAACCTTGTTCACCAATACAGCCATTCTATTAAATCG
>CAZIFH010000182.1:0-4907 GCA_964539065.1 uncultured Candidatus Bathyarchaeia archaeon
CCATAAATTCTACGTTTTTCGATGCTCCATCCACTACCTATACCTAATTCTTTAGCAGAAATTTTCCATCTTTCAACGTAGATTTCGTTCTCAACATCTGTCAGAGTTTTAGAAAAAAAATTTTCGTATCGATCAAAATTCTTGCATGTTGAAACCATAAATATACACCGCCCTTTAGTTTAAAAATAAAATGCTTATAACAATTTTGGCGTCAATGAAGTATGCGGTTCACATGTCCGGAACGCCCTCATGCGTTATCCATAATCTAGTGTCATACAGAATTTTGATTACTTTTGCGTAGCATTCTATAAAAGCTAAATAACTTAATCATGCAAACCTGACTAAAAGTTATGCGCCTTTATGTTAAGAGAAATAAAATTAATGTAAATAGGAGAGCTGTCCTAAAGGCGTATAGAAACAATTAAATTTCAGTGTCTACATTGAAGGTTTAAACGAAGGTGATGTGTTGGCAATCAAAGCTTACGTGTTAATGAAAGTGAATTCTGGAACTGAAAGAGAGGTTTGTAAACAAATATCTGAATTCGATGAGGTTGTAGATGCAAGTATAATCTATGGAGAATTTGATCTAATTGCAAAGGTTTCAGTGAATGAACTTGAGTCGCTTGAAACTTTTCTTTCGGAAAACATTCGAAGTATACCAAGTATAATCCTAACATCTACAATGATTGTTGCTCGAGAATATGTTGGAAAAAACAAAAGAAATTCTCTGAAGACTAAGAACACTTAGATTTATTGGTGTATTTGTAGAAGATTAGTTTTTAATGACCTTTAAATACTTTTAAATACTTGTAACGAAAGAACGGTTGCAACTTCAATATAGTTTTTATTTTTCCAACATATAAATATGGTTGGTGTAATATATGCAGATCAACGTATACATCTTTGTTCAAGTTGAGAGAGGAGAACCGTGGATTATCGCTGCTGAAATCTCAAAAATGCGTGGTGTAAAAACTGCTCATCCAGTAACTGGACAATATGATGTAATTGTCTTTGCGGAGCTAGAAGGACTAGATTCGCTTAAAGAATTAGTTAAACAAATTCACCATTTGGAAGGTGTACAACACACTCAAACAGCGATTTGTATACCTTAAATGGTATACAAATTGTTTCTTTTTCTCAGTAAATTAAACGTTAAGAAGTTGAGTCACATTTGGAATTTGAGTGGACACAACAATATAAACGGATAAGGCTAATATTGCCGAAGCGAAAACTATTAGGTAATAATCTTTTCTATCCATTTTGAGAACGTAAAGGTTTGTTCGATTCTGGGTTGCGCCCCAAGCTCTGGATTCCATGGTTTCAGCTAACTCAAGGCTACGGCGAATAGCGTTTACAATAAGCGGAATAAGTATTGGAATGTAATTTTTTATTCTTTTAATAAAGTTTCCACCCTCAAGTTCGAGACCTCGAGCCTTTTGGGCATCCATTATGGTTTGGGCTTCTTCTGCAAGAACAGGCACGA
Organism: uncultured Candidatus Bathyarchaeia archaeon; assembly: GCA_964539065.1. GTDB lineage: Archaea > Thermoproteota > Bathyarchaeia > Bathyarchaeales > DTEX01 > JAGTRI01. The sequence continues at coordinate 1,484 of CAZIFH010000182.1, forward strand.
AACGGACAGCGGTTGTGAAAGCAAAGCAAAGTTCGTAGGGAACTCGGCTTTGCTCTAAAGCGAGACCGAGAAGGTCAGGTGAAGTTGTGAGGAAAAACACTGAAAAAGATTCGATTAGAACCATAAATCTAAGAGTTAATGCGAGAGAACGTTCAATTATGGTTGACAATGACTGGTAGCTGCCGTAGAAATATAAAGACAGTATGTTCATTAAAAAAATGATAAAAGCAAAAATTGCGGATCCCTTCATGGAACGAATCCACTCTTTCTGGACATGTGCAATTAAAACTAACGGTATCTGAATAATGAATAAAATCAAAAGTGGAATAAGCTGGCTAAACATTATGGCAACGGCGAATAAGATGCAAACGTAAATAAATTTTGCTCTCGGATCCATCCTGTGAATTACGGATGAAACTCCTCGAAACCTGAAGCCGTCGAACATGCTCATTTGGAACCACTTAACCTTCTAAACAGAATTTCCGCTGCTTCTTCAACATCGATGATGTCATTGGGAAACCCGTCATTTCTAATATTAACAAAAAGCTGCGAAATCTGTGGAGGAACGACAGAGGCGAGAGTAACAAGCTCCAAATTGGTCAGGAGTTTTTTAGCTGAACCTTGCGCTACAATCTTTCCCTGCGACATCAAAACTACACGCGGCTTGCATTCAGCAACAAATTCAACGTCATGAGTAACGATGATGACGGTTTTACCTAAATGGTTTAATTGCAGAATGAACTGTCTTAAACGTTCTTTTTGTTGGTTGTCCTGTCCAATTGTCGGTTCGTCAAGTATAATGATTTTTGGGTTCCAGGCTAAGACAGAAGCAAGCGCCACTCTTTTTCTTTCTCCGCCGCTTAGCATGAAAGGCGAAACTTTACGGTATTCTGTCAGATCTAAAAGGTTTAGTGCCCAGTTGACTCGCTCGTTAACTGTCGCTTCGTTAAATCCAAAGTTTTTCAGCGCAAAAGAAATTTCTTCCTCAACAGTTTCGCTGAAAAGCTGATGATCAGGATTCTGGAACACGAAACCAACCTTTCTCGCTAATGTTGCAACACTAACCTTTGACGTTTCAAGATCGTCAACTCTTACTACACCTCTTGTGGGTTTTAGCAATCCATTAATGTGTTTAACTAAAGTGGTTTTTCCAGCACCGTTCTGACCCATAATGGCAAGAAATTCTCCATCCTGAACCTCAAGGCTAACTCCTCTTAAAGCTTCAACGCCGTTCGGGTAAGAGAAATAGACATCTTCAATTTCTATCATTGCCCAGAACCTCCAAAAAAATTTTTGCCGCCTCTTCTGCGCTTAATGGTACTCTACCTAAATCCACGCCTTTATTTCTTAGAATCTGATAAAGCCTCGTTGCCTTAGGTATCCCTACACCGATAAGCCTAGCTTCTTCGCTGTTTAAAACTTTTCTTGGAGAACCATCTAAAACAATTCTTCCTCTATCCATAATTATGATTCGAGAAACGTATTTACAGACTAAATCAAGCCTATGTTCAACCAAAATAATGGTTATGCCAAGTTCCTTGTTAAGCCTGTTGATCACTTCAAAAATATTCTGAGCGGTTAATGGATCAAGAAAACTTGTTGGTTCGTCTAAAACAATGATTTCAGGCTGCATAGCCAAAACTGAAGCTATGGCGACACGTTGCTGTTGCCCTCCTGAAAGCTCATGAGGGGCCCTGTCTTTAAGTTCGAAAATGTTGGTTGTATTGAGAGCCCAATCTACTCTTTTACGCATTTCTTCTCTCGGCATCCCTAGATTTTCAAGGCCGAAGGCAACATCTTTTTCTACAGAAAGCGCAAAAAGCTGGTTTTCTGGGTTCTGAAACACCATTCCAACATGTTGCGCTAATTCATGGATTGGATGTTCTGCAACTTTTAAACCGCAAACTATGATTTCGCCCTCCAGTTTACCGCTATAAAAATGTGGTATAAGACCGTTGAAACATCTACAAATGGTGGTCTTGCCGCATCCGCTTGGGCCTGTTAAAACGATGAACTCGCCTTTTTCCACATTAATAGTTACGTCTTGAAAGGCAGGCTTTGCACCAGTTGGATAAGTGTACGTCAAGTTTTTTGTTTCAATTACTGTCAAGTTTACATCTCGCCATTTTACGAGTTGTTGAACGTCAATTATTAGGAGTAGATACTTAAAATCGACATACTTAAATTGATTGTTTAGAATGTTCGATTTTCTATATACTAGAATTATCACTTCATCTTTCTGAATCACGTCGAAACATGTTAAAATTAAATAATGTTTTTAGGTTAGTTTCGCTATTCTAGTCTTAGACAAGGAGATTATAATAAAAATTCGGCGTTCATTGTTTCTTTTTCAAAAATAAGAACATGTGTAGGATAAAAGAAAATGACGGAAACTCCAAGGCTTAAACTTAAGGTTGAGGATGCAGAGCAAGCTGACCTATTAAAAGGCATAGCCAGAATTGATCAGACATCAATGAAAATTCTGCAGGCATCAAAGGAGGACGTGATAGAAATTTTCGGAAACAAAAAAACGGTAGCAAAAGTCTTTCCGACTAATCTTGAAAACACTCATAAAAACGTAATTCAGATAGATGCTTACACTCGGCGAAATGCGGGAACAAAGATAGGCGGGTTCGTTGAAGTCTCTAAAGCAAATGTAGCTGAGGCGAAAAAACTCGTTATAACCTCTTCTAGAATGCAGTTACCTATAGATGAGGAACTAAAAAATTATTTAAAAACCAAACTTTTAGGCGCAGTATTAATAAAGGAAAACGTTGTTGCAGTTAAGATGCTTGCGCATCCAGTCTTGTTTTTTGTAGTAAAAACAGAGCCAGACGGTATCGTAAGAATAACGGAGAAAACAGAGATAGATGTATTAAGCTAACGAGTTTTTCCGCAAAAAACAGAAGATGAAACTTAATAAGCTCAGTAACTATTAATAGCCTCTCTTTTGCGCTTTATTAGGCAGGCTTTTGATGCGCAAGCGGGGCTGGTTTAAGTTGTGGTGGGGCTGGTCGGATTTGAACCGGCGGCCTTTACCCGGAGACAAAGATTAGATTGCTCCTACGGGTTTCTCCGTGCTCCAGAACTTCTTCATTCCATTGTCTGGTCCGCAAACCCGTCTGCTGCTTTCTGGAGCCCTTAACGGTTAGGCCTTGACTTCTAACTGTCGTCATACCGTACTAGACTACAGCCCCACAACCCACAATTTTTTTGAGAATCAACATATATGCGTTACGTTCATAAGATACTGTTTGAAACGAAAGGTTAAAAAACCGCAATTCAAAAATATTCACGGGTTGCCGGCCATAGGGCGCGGGACCCACCCGAACCCATTCCGAACTCGGAAGTTAAACCGCGCTCCGTTCCTGGTGGTAGTGCAGTCTTCGGCTGTGCGAAGCCAGGAAAGCTGGCAATCCACTTA
>CAZIFH010000183.1:0-3609 GCA_964539065.1 uncultured Candidatus Bathyarchaeia archaeon
GCACAATACATATAGACCTACAGTTAACATGCAACTTAAATGGGACCCCTACAACTCTTCCAAAATAGTTGGGTACAACTGTTGTTTCCGCATGAACAATTAAGTTTGTAGGGAGTCATTAGACGGAAATATCGATATATCATCGAGTAGGGTGGTTTCTTAATCTCGTGGGTATAGTGTTGTTTGCAGGTTTACAATACGAAGTTTTTTGTACAACATATGTTGTTCCAGAAAGTCTTTCTGTCAGTATGTTTGTACCAATAGTATTCTGGTTTTTAATCCTAATGTGCTGCAGAAGAACAGAATGTCAGATGAAGAAGAAACGTCTTAATGACTAAATATTCTTCTACGGCGAGTGTGGAAGGGAGATTTCATCTGAGTTTTGTCCCTCTTCTGCGAAAAGGAGACTCAAAAAACTCGCAGATCCTGCGGGAAGAAAATTACTACGACATATATGTTGTCCTTATCGCGGGGAGAGTCCAAAATGAGCAAGAGATGCCGCTTATCATCTGATTCTAAACATTATTTCATGTTCAGCTTCTTTTGCTTATGATGCGTGAAATATTGGCTGTGCATTGCTTGAACAGCCTAAAAAATATAGCTAATTTTAAAAGAAAAGAACTCTTAGTAGATAGTGAATTGTTTCATGCAAGTATTAGAAGGCCTTTATTTATGAGTACGGAGAAATTAAAAATCCAAGACTTGGTAAGACGCATAGATGAGTTGATAAGAATTCTTAAATTTCTGTCAGAAGACCTTGCTGAGATTTCCCAGAATCTGAAAGCTGGTGTAGGAGATTCTCAGATGTTTTCAGCAGAATCGACAAAACCACTTTCACAACCTAAAACTTCGCAACATATAATCGCAACAAGTGAACCTCAAGTAGCCCCAATTTTGCTTGGCAGCATAAAGTCAGCTGAAGACGCACAAAAAGGTTTTCCGCAAGATTTGTTGAACATGTTATATTTTGAGGAAACCGGAGACAATATTATAGTTAGACCCAAACTTTTTCTTGGTTCAGACAATTTCAGACGTATAGCCAGCATCATACGTGAACAGCTAGGTGGAGAGTACGTTAGTGCTGGAAAAGACAGCCACTTTAGAATACCTAAGAGAGATTAACAAAAAGTTTCAGTTTCTAGGTCATATGTAGAAGATATCTTCTGGACTTCTTCTAGCTCTTTCTTCAGCTTCTCTTCTCGCTTTCTGTGCAGCGAGATTCTTGGTTTCACTTTTCTCTGTTACTTCCATGTCGTATTTTATGAAGTCCTGTATGAAGCTTGTAATCTTCTTGTTCATTGCTTCAAGCTCCTCCTGCGTGAAGGAAACCATTATGTCTGGGTTGTTCACCCAATTCAACCAGCCTAATATGCTTCGGTGAAGAGCGTAAAGAGAAAAACGCATAGACTGTATTATATCTAGGCGGTCTTTGCCTTGTTTCTCTGACATTTTTTCGATTTGTTCAAGTATTTTAGCACAAGTTTCAACCCATCCATCACTCATTTAAATCACCCTTTCACTTTCTATTTAGAAGCCACAAGACGTAACAATCGTTCATTAACTAATATTTCTTTTGGTTCACATTGCAGTCCAAAACCTTTGGCTCAGTAATAGATCTGAAATTGACTAAATTCTCCGGTAGGTTCTTTCCACACTATATTGACGCCTGTTACAACGGCGCCCGGGGGACCACGGCGACAAAAGTCAATCATCGCTTCTACCGCTTCTTTTTCACCCTCGAAGATTGCTTCCACTCTTCCATCACGTAGATTTTTCACCCAACCTGTCACTTTACGTTGCATCGCCATCGCCAAAGTTTCGTACCTAAAAAACACGCCTTGAACAGAACCAGTAACAAACACATGAGCTCTTACCTTCAATTTTCTCTCTCCCATCAAAAAGCGTATGGAACTCTACCTTAAGTTTTACGATACTAATTGGATGAAGACTCAAGAAACTTTTCGGAATCTAAGAGTAGCTTCTGCTAGGTCAACTTCATAAACTTGGTTTACATCGAATTTTACACCTAAGGCTTCGTACTCCTGCTCCGTTAAGAACAGAATTATTTTTGGTGAACTGAACTTGGTCTGAGTTCCTAGGATAGGTATTTGTTGTTGCAGCGCTCTAAATACATCTTGGACTATTCTCGCTTCTTCAGTTGGAGGCCTAATTGCGAAGCTTGGCATCACCTCTTCTTCAACCAGTTCTAATCGTTTACCTAAGTTTCCTGAAGGGTCTTTTATGGATTCTATACGTTGAACTATAACCCTCAAAGTGTTTCTTCACCATTTTACATGTAGAGAAATGCTACTTAAAAAGGATCTGCTACTCCATTTCTATAGTTGCCGGAGGCTTAGGTGTGATGTCGTAATAGACTGAGGAAATACTAGAGCATTCATTAAGCAGTTGAGATGCTGTTTCATGAAGGGTTGACCACGGAATGTCTGCCACTTGCGCCCTGAGAAAGGCTTTTGTTTCAACAGCCCTGACAGCAATGACGTAGGGATGTTTTTTCTCGCCTTCTCCTATTTCATATAGGACACGTGTAGCAGACCTCATCTTTGCTAAAACCGTCCTCTGAAGCCTAAGCAACTCTTTCAAATTAGGCTGGTAGATACTGCCGTCATCTTTTTGGCATTTTATTGCTATGATATCACCGTAGCATCGTCTTTTCTGTTTAATACCTGTAGCCTTGTCAGAAAAAACCTTTACCCAGACTTTAAGTGGACTTATGTTAAGGTTGGAAGCAATTGCGTACACCACTTTCGTAAGGTTTTGACGAGGATAAATTTCTTCATTGTTTATGAGTACAGCAAAATACTGGCTAGCACTGTGTTTAGAAAGATTGCTTTCCACTATTGATGTTGCCTTCTTTAAATAGAAGAGTTTTTCAGGAGTTATCTCTCCCACAACTCTAACTGAGAGTCCAGGTCCGGGAAAAGGTTGCCTCTCTGAAAGTTCAGTCGGAATATTCAAGTAACGAGCAACTTGTCTTACTTGGTACTTTAGCAGCGTTACCAAAGGTTCAACGACTTTAAACCCGTAAAGTTCTCTTGTGCTAATGCCAATTTGTTCGAGTACGTTGTGTTGTGTCTTTATACCACTTTTTGTTTCAATTATATCCGCAAGAATTGTGCCTTGAACTATAAATTTGCTTCCTTCACGTTTTGCTATGTCACTCAAGGTTTCGTAGAAGGTTTTCCTAAACGCCTTTCGTTTATCTTCAGCGTCTCTTAATCCACTAAGTGCTTTCAAGAAACGTTCTTGAACTCGTTCTATCCTCATTGGAAGACCTAAAGGATGCTGCGAAAGAATTTCAGCTACCTTTTCAGGTTCGCCTTCACGCATGAATGCATCATCCAATATGACGCAAAGAAGGTTCTCTCCTATTGCCTGATGAGTCAAAATGGCGCATGTTGAACTGTCAACACCACCTGAAACTGCGATTAAGGCTTTCTCGTCGCCTATGACTTTTTTGATTTCACTTATTTGATTTTCAACAAATTTTTTTGGGTTGAATCGACTCATACTAGCACTCTCTTTTTCGTTGATTCATCAATTGTTAACTATGTTTTTGCATCGATTTTCTTATAGCAAATTCTTTTAAAC
>CAZIFH010000184.1:0-5660 GCA_964539065.1 uncultured Candidatus Bathyarchaeia archaeon
AATGAGATCTGATAGGTCTATATGTGGTTTTGGTGTAGTCTTCTTCAGGCTTACCTTCACCTCCGGCGTGTTGTTATATGCACAGCACAAAAGAGGCCGAGGGTAGGCCTAAAAAGCTAACCTACAATTGAACGCCACGAATGTTTTTCATGATTCAAGAAATGATGGAGGAAGAAATCAACACGTTGAAAAATCTTTGTAAATAAGATTGCTTAGTTGCTGAAAACTCAAGACAAATAGCTCATCAATGTTAGTCTGAAAAAAGGTTTTACTATAGATGCCTTTAAAGAAAATTTAGAAAGAATTCTTATCTGTCTAACATCATTAATTATGTGTTGGTGAATGTAATGCGCTTTCACACTGCAAGTGATGAGGAAATAAAGCATGGAAAGACGACTGACATTTACTTTGAACGGACCAAACAGATTCTTAGAGCTAAAAACAAAGATAAAATACATGTAGTTGCAGAAGTCACCACGAACAGTCTTCCTGAAAACTGGCCTTGGGGAATTATTTGTGGAACTGAAGAAGTAACAAACCTGTTTCAAGGGGTTCCGGTGAATGTATACGCGATGCGGGAAGGAACGGTCTTCTTTCCCCACGATTTCAGAGGGTTTAGAGAGCCTGTTATGTTTATCGAAGGACCGTATGGAGAGTTTTGTGTTTTAGAAACTCCTATGCTTGGTTTGCTTTGTCAGTCCACAGGAGTGGCGACTAAAGCAGCTCGGATTAGGTTAGCAGCCAAAGACAAACAGGTATTAGCCTTCGGTGTTCGTAGAATGCACCCTGCGATTGCTCCTATGCTTGACAGAGCATCATATGTTGGTGGTCTTGATGGAGTTTCAAGCCTCATTGGAGCTGAGACAGTTGGGATAGAGCCTAGTGGAACAATGCCTCATGCATTCATCATAGTGATGGGTGGACAAGTTGAGGCTTGGAAAGCCTTCGACGAGGAGATTTCTCCAGACATACCAAGAGTTTGTCTGGTAGACACTTATTATGACGAGAAGGCTGAAACAATTATGGCTGCAGAAACTCTGAAAAATCGGCTTTCAGCTATTCGTCTTGACACGCCTAGATCGAGAAAAGGCGATCTAGTTGAAATTGTCAGAGAATTGAGGTGGGAACTGAATATACGTGGATATCAAAATGTCAAAATATTTGTTTCCGGTGGACTTGATGAACAAAATGTCAAGACTCTCAGAGAGGCCGGAGCAGACGCCTTTGGGGTTGGAACCTCAATAAGTAACGCTCCTACCGTAGATTTTGCTTTGGACATCGTAGAAATTGAAGGCAAACTTGCTGCGAAACGGGGAAAACTAAGTGGCAAAAAACAAGTTTGGCGATGCCAATCCTGTCTTATAGACTTGGTTACTCCTTTTAATGAGTCAAAAACCAAATGCCCAATTTGTAAATACGAACTTTCGCCTTTACTTGAACCTCTTGTTATAAATGGAAATATAGCAATTAAAATGCCGAGCCCTAAAGAGATTCGAGATCACGTTTTAAATCAGCTTAACCGTTTTCAGCTTTCAGTATAGTCAAAGAGCATAATTCCTAAAGTCTTAAATATGCCGTGAATCTACTTTTAGTAAGTAGTCACATAAGGAGCTAAGAAAAAACTAATGGTTGAAATTTGTTCAACATGCGGGCTTCCTAAAGATATTTGTGTCTGTGGAGAGATTAGTAAAGAGCAACAGAAAATTATGATTCGTATGGAAACACGGAAATTTCATAGAGCCATGACAGTTATTGATGGATTAAACAAAGAAACAAACCTTAGAAATTTAGCCAAAAAAATGAAAAATTTCTGTGCATGTGGTGGAACGGCAAAGAACGGCCAAATTCTTCTTCAAGGTGACCAAAGAGAAAAGGCTAATACCTTTCTGCTTCAATCAGGATACCCAAAGGAAAATATTGAGGTACAATAAATTCGGGTCTTAACAAATAAGGAAGCTTTAGCAGTTGCATCAAACAACTGGAGAGACTAAAGTAAATTCTCAACTTCCAAAGAAAGTTAAAGTTTGCCCTAGATGCGGAAGTACCAATATTCATCTTTCAAGTAAGTTTGATGTATGGCTTATGCCCAAACAGTATGTGTGCTATGACTGCCACTACATTGGACCTATTGTTCTTGAACTTGAAGAAGAAAAACATGCGATAAAAACTGACTAATCAGGCAAATCAAGCTTCAATTGTCTCTTAAGGTTTTTGAACCTGTTTCTCACAGTAACCTCTGTTACGCCAGCAGCGTCAGCTATATCCTTCTGAGTCTTCTTTTCTCCAGCCTGTTTACACGCAATATATAACGCGGCAGCTGCAAGCCCCATTGGGTCTTTTCCAGCTGAGACATGTAAGTTTTTGGCTTCATTAATGATTCTGGCAGCATCTGATTGTATTTGCCCTGAAATATTAGATTTTTGAGCAATCTTCGTTAGGTAGATAATCGGATCAGCAATGGGCATATGGAAATCAAGTTTCCTAAGCAGTAACCTATAACATCTTGCTACGTCTTTCTTGTTAACTAAACTTGCTTCAGAGATTTCCCTAAGGTTTCTAGGTGTACCAGTGGTTCTGCAGGCAGCATAAAGGGATGCGGCAGCGATAGCAGCAATTGATCTTCCACGAACAAGCCCTTCGTCCAAGGCTTTTCGGTAAATGAGAGCCGCCTTTTCCTTAACAGCAGCCGGAGCTGAAATCTTGTCGGAAAGCCGATCAAGTTCAGTCATGGCTTGGGCGAGGTTTCTATCTATAGACGAGTGGACTCGAGACCTTATCTGCCACTTTCTAAGTCGCCACATTTGAAGCCTCGTAGACAACGGCAACTTTCGACCAAACGCATCTCGGTCTATTCTATCTATAGATGTCGAGAGACCTTTGTCATGTACTGAGTATGATGTTGGTATGCCAACGCGACTTCTCGACTCTTTTTCTTCCTGTGTAAATGCTCGCCACTCTGGTCCCTCATCCATCATCACATCTTGAACAACAAGACCGCAACTTCCACAGATAGTTTCACCCGAATCATAATCGAGAACAAGACTTGCGCTCCCACATTCTGGACACTTATTTACCATTATTTGTCGTGATTGCGCCATATTCTTATTTTCCATCATTTTCACCTCTACATTAATTGATGAAGATGCTGTAAAGAACCTTACAACATACGATTCTTCTCAAAAGATCAGAATCGTATTTAGATCATCAGTTCGTGACGATGTTTAGGATTTATTCTAATATATAAATGTTTCGGTTTAATTGTCACAAAAAGATTACGTTTGTCTCAAATCCAATAAAACTCGGAAAATTGAAGCATAAAAAAGTAATGTAATATTAAGAAAAGGTAACAGAGTGCAGTGAGAAATATGTGGTTCTTCTCATTTGTTGTGGCTAACTTATAGGCTAATAATCTCCACTAAAAAAAGTACAGCTCAATTACTATGACATAAAATTGGGATTGTACACATTTGCCTATGTTTCATGAGATGCTCAGCCTCATTCATGCATTGAGGTCCACGTGCTTATTACAAAAAATATATCAAAAAATATATAGTACCAAGACCTGAAAGGTTGGAACACCTTTTTTCATAATCTTAAACTCTGAAAACAAAAAAGACTGATTGCTGCTACTAAACCATTATGAAGATGCTTAGATAGAGAAGTCTACTGGCATATATGTTTCGTAGAGCGGAAAATTAAATCCGTATAGTGGGGGTGGGCAATGTTCTCTACAGTATCATAATGGAAAAATATTTCAGTAACAATCAAGACAATAAAATTTCTTTCTTTGAACGTAGAACCGCGGAATTATAAGTCTATTCATATAAATGGTCCGAAAAAATTGCAAATCGTATTATCACACTACGATGTAGTGTTAAGGTTGAAACTTCAAAAAAGATTTTGTCCAAGAAATTTATATTAAGGCATGAGGATAATAGTTTGCCAAGGGAAAACGGTTTGGAAAGATTGCCTGAAAATTCTAGAAGTGTGCTACAACAGTTGTTGAAAGATTTGGAGTCTCGAGAGTCCATAACAGGTGTCGGACTTTTCGGAAGCTGGAGCCGAGGAGACGCTTCATTAAGCAGTGACATAGATCTTCTTGTTGTAGAAGAAAAGGATTTTGATTATGAATATGTGGAAAGAGCCGAAATTGATGATGTATTTTTGGATTTAGATTATATCCCTTCAAAATGGATTTTAAGGCAGATTCCTCCGGAAATTGACCAAAAAGTTTTTGAGTCTCAAGTATTGCTTGACCGTAAAGGCAGGTTCACAGCAGCTAAAGATATTATGTCCAAAAACTACTGGACACTTGAAAGGGCGGAAACGAGGATTGGGAACCACATTCTTCAGGCTGACACTTTCCTGAGCAGGATTGTTTCAGCACTCAATAGGGAAGACTTTCAAAGCGCGAAGGTCAGCGCAGTTTTTGGAGCAGCATCAGTTATGAGGGTTCTATTGGAGGTTGCAAGGAAACCATATTCCAGTAGCCGTTTCTTAAGAATGCTCGAGTCTGCAACTATTAGACTTGGAGTAAATGACCTTTACGGGGAATACTTAGAGCTTACAGGACTAACTAGACTCAGCAGACAAAATGCTGAAGGCATACTAAACTCTGTTTCCGAGATGTGGCAGCAGGTTAAAAGATTTGTTCAGGAAAACTCTTCAAAAACTGCGAACATTCATATCAAAGTCAAGAACGAACTGAACTATTATTGCAAAGAGAATTTCTTAAAAGGCTTAGAAGCTAGGGCGCAAACTCTAATAAACGAAAGTCTATATGAAGAGGCTGTCCATTACCTGTTCTGTGCATCAATAAGTATGCTTGAAAATTATGTCTGGTTAGTTTCTTCTTTAGAGGGAACACGGTTCGATTTTACGTACCTTTTTCAAAAGCTGAAAAACTCAAATCTTTCACCTAAAAGTATCTATCAAAAAACTGTTGACGCATTCAATCTTTCAGATATTTCTCAAAATGAGGCGAATAAAGCCCAGCAAAAAGCTAAGGAGATAGTTTCCAAACTTAGAAAGAAACGAAGAGAGTTTGCTGAAACCTTTGAAACGTAAGACTTGCTTTTTTGCGAACCGCTTATCTTAATAAGGAGATTCTCTATTTTGAGATTGAGAAGTGTTTAAAGTGGCTCTTTCACCTGAAGAACAAAAAGTTGGCAACTTGAAGCATAACCTTCAAAATCTAAACTTAACAGTTAAAATTTTAAACATAGGATCTCCGCGAGGAATCTCTTCTAGAAACGAACAGCGTCAACATTGGATTGCAGAGGCAATTGTGGGTGACGAGACAGGTACAGTTATATTGACACTTTGGGACGAACAGATCAGAATGTTCAAAGCCAATGATGTCATTGAGATAAAAGGGGGTTACACCACACTTTTTAAAGGCTCCTTAAGGCTAAATGTGGGAAGAGGAAGTCACATAACCAAAACAAACAAGGAGATCCAAGAAATCGACACAAAAAACAATCTTTCAGAAAAAATCCATGTCCAAATTCCATGGGCACTCTCAGAAGCCCGCCCATTTAAAAGCAGAAGAAGACACTAATCAAAAAACGATTGTTTTCAGCGAAAACAAAAAATATCCTAACACCTTTTCACTTTATATCGCTTAAGATTTAAGCCCGGTGGTGTAGCGGTCAAGCATC
>CAZIFH010000185.1:0-2689 GCA_964539065.1 uncultured Candidatus Bathyarchaeia archaeon
GCAGAAAAGGACTACAAAAGTTTCATGCAGTTCTTTATAGGCGTCCAACTTTCGCTTATGAAAGACAATGAATTCGGGATGGCTTACGAAAAAATGTACAAAGCGCTAGAATCTCTAAAAGAATAGGATTACTGCAAGAAGAGACGAAAAACAAATATTTAGCCTTTAAGTTTAATAAGTGTGTTTGTGTTTTTGACTCCAGAAAGTTTCCTTATCTCGTCGATTTTTCTGTTCAAATCCTCAATTGTGTAAGCTTGAATCAAAGCTGCAACATCATAGTCTCCTGAAACCTCAAAAACTCTAGTAGCTATTTTACTAATGTTTTTCATCACATCCTTTGTTCCTGTGGGACCTGTTTCAACGAGAACTATACCCTCAAATTCTGTTGCTGTTTCAATGGTAAAAGATTTGATTATGCCTTGTTTGATGAGTCCTTTTATTCGTCGTCTAACTGCACCTTCAGTTAAGCCAACCATCTCAGCTATCTTAACGTACTTGGTTCTAGCATCTTTTTTAAGTATTTTAAGAATCTCAAGAGTGGTTTCATCCATAGATAAATATTTTTGCTTCAAAAAATATATGTTTTTTGCGAAATTCGTAACACATAAATTAGTTTAATACCAATATTTCCATTTCAATTGTACCGGTTTTTCAATTTCTGCATTTTGCATTACGTTAATATTAATTAAAAATAATAAATCTAAAAAATTATAGCTAACAGTTCTGATTGAAAGTCAATTTTAAATCAATGTTTAAACATGAATGATTCAGAAGAATATTTATAGTAAAGTCTGCGCATGACTTAACAATACGATAATCGTAATTTAGAAACGAAAACCATAAATATCTCGCGTCTAGAAACCCAGTGTTAGGTGAGAATTGTGACATGCAAGTTGAATGGTTGTTATACTGCATTGATTACGCCTATGAAGAAAAGTGGAAAGGTTGATTACGAAGGATTGAAAAGTCTTGTAGAGTTTCAGCTGGAAGGGAATATAACCGGCATTTTGGCTGTTGGAACTACTGGTGAAAGCCCAACTCTTACATGGAATGAGCATCTTAAGGTCATCGAAAAAGTTTTCGACTACACATGTGACAAATCTCTTACAATTGGTGGAACTGGAAGTAATAATACAGATGAAACATTAGAAGCCACGAGGGAAGTCTCGAAATATGGTGTGAAATGCATATTGTTAGTTGATCCATACTACAATGGTCCAAGTTCAACTGAAATAAGGAGAGAATACATAGAGCCTGTAGCCAGAGAGTTTCCTGAAATCCAAATTATACCATACGTTATTCCTAGTAGAACAGGAACCCAGCTTCTTCCACAAGATTTGGCGATTCTCCATTCTCAATTCAATAACATTAGATCAGTCAAGGAAGCTACAGGAAATCTTGAAAACATGAGATTAACACGCCGCTTGTGTGGAGCTGATTTTGACATTCTTTCCGGCGACGACGACAAAACCTATGAGATGATGATGGATCCTCAAATAGCGGCAAGTGGAGTCATATCAGTAGTCTCAAACGTTGCACCTGGTCCAGTTCAAGAATTTGTACAAGCAATATTGAAGAAAGATGTTACGACATACCAAAGACTATATGAGTCGATGAAGCCGCTTTTTGGAATAGTTACTGTAAAAACTGAGGAAGAAACTCTTTACGGAACCGTAAGTTGCAAAGCAAGGAACCCAGTCCCCTACAAGACTCTTATGAACGTTCTCGGAATGCCTTCGGGTCCATGTAGGAAGCCTTTGGGAAAAATGACAAAGAAAGGTTTACAGGCAGTCATTAATGTCGCAAGGTCTGTTTTTGAGAAAACGCCTGAAATTTTGGAGCCTGTAGAATCCTTCTTTGATGTTGACCTAAGTAAAAGGCTTTATAAAGAAACGTACTGGAAAGGATTGTCCTATGATTAGGATATGTGTAGCTGGTGCAGCTGGCAGAATGGGAAGCACCCTCATTAAAGAGGCGGTCACAAAAGATTTCACTATAGTTGGTGCAGTAGAGGGAGAAAACAACCCACATGTTGGTAAGACTTTACGAGAGGCAGGGATATGCGATTCAGAAATTAGGATAGTAGATCCTACATGCATAAAAGACGTGTTGAAGGAAGCTGACGTTTATATTTCTTTCACGACTCCCGAAGCTGAGATGACAAATCTTCCAATTGTAGCTAACTTAGGCAAGAGAATAGTTATGGGCACAACCGGTCTTACAGATGAGCAGATGCAGAAGGTCAAAGATGCAGTGTCAAAAAAGGTTCCGGCAGTAATCTCACCAAACTACGCTATTGGAGTCAACATCATGTTCCAATTAATTAAGACGTTGACATATTTACCGTCTAATTATGACTTCAGTATAGTTGAGATTCATCATACGGGAAAGAAGGATGCACCAAGTGGAACTGCAAGGAAACTAGGCACACTTGTTTCTGAAGCCAGAAAATACACATCAATAGCATATGGAAGAGAAGGAATCTCTCCAAGAAAGCCTGGAGAACTTGAAATATTGTCTGTAAGAACTGGTGGAGTTGTAGGAATACATGACTTAATTATAGCAGGACCATACGAGATGATTCGCATTGAACATATGGCTTTTTCACGTAGCGTTTTTGTGCAAGGCGCTCTTTATGCAGCTGAATGGTTATGTAAACAGACAAAACCTGGAATATATAGTATGGATG
>CAZIFH010000186.1:0-3003 GCA_964539065.1 uncultured Candidatus Bathyarchaeia archaeon
GAGTTATAGCGATCACCTATGAGACATGCTAAATGAGTGAAAAGTTATGAGTGACCATGTTCCTCCGGTAAGACGAATGGCGAATTATAATATTCTTCAATCATATCAGCTAAGAAGTTAGCATACATTTTCAAAAGCGCTTCACCTTTTTCCTTTGATGCCAAAGAGGCATCTCCGAA
Source organism: uncultured Candidatus Bathyarchaeia archaeon (assembly GCA_964539065.1). GTDB lineage: Archaea > Thermoproteota > Bathyarchaeia > Bathyarchaeales > DTEX01 > JAGTRI01. The sequence goes on from CAZIFH010000186.1 coordinate 180, forward strand.
TATTCCAGACTTTGTTTTTTGGACGCTCCAAGTTGTCCACCAACATTGCTTGCTTTCCATAGCACTCAATGCCCTCTTTCCTTTAATCATAAAAGGCTCTTTAGGAGCTTTCTCCATATCTACGTATTCTGGTGCAATGGCCAAATATAATGATGTCTCTCCCTCGCCCCCATGAATATCTATAGAAGACAAAATTTCATTCTGGGCTTTGGGATCTATGAATTGAAAAATAGCTCCCGAAACTTTTGTCCTGTCTCTAATCTCACGAATAGCCATTTCAATAGCCATTCGGTTCTGTCCATGAGAATTTACAAAACCTATCTTCCTAAATCCACTTCTTACTAGGCTTTCCCCTATATCTATAAGTAAGTTTGCAAGATGAATTGGTCTAACGACAATTGTTCCAGGAAAGCCTGCAACATCCACCTCGGAATAAGCAGACCAGACAGTAGGCAAAACTAAGGCATGAATACCTTTATTTTTGAGAATCTCACAAGCTTTTAGAGTTACCATTTCTGCAATAAGGCAATCTGTATCTACCGGAAGATGAGGACCATGCTCCTCAACTTGCCCAACCACAACTAAAACAATGGTATTAATCTCAGCAGCTTTCTTAATCTCTGGCCATGTTAATTTCGCAAATAAGAAGACATCAGGTCGCGTATTGTTAGCCAAACGTTAAGAGACCTCCAGTTTTCTGAGGTTAAAGTATCTGAAATGACGTCTCTAATTAGCTTTTCTATTTTGCGACGGTTTTTTTTATTAAGGTTCAATTTGTTGGTGAAATGTGAGATGTTTATTTACTTTTTGTAATAGCACGGTTGATCTTAAAGAGGCAAAAAACTCTTTCCCTAATTGATTATATGGCTAGTATAAAGCTAAACTTCAGGCTTGCTATTGTATTAAGCAGATTGGAGATATGATAAAGATTTACGTTTTTATTTGTAATGCTTTTTGGTTCCAAAACGTGTTGGACTGTTTTCAAATGCTTTTGAAAGAGTTTGGGAAAGCTTACAATATTTTTTATAATATTTTTTGTACTTATTAATATTGTCAGGTATAGGATCCCTGCTCTCAACAATTTTTACGGTCTTATTGACTCCCTCATATATGTCTTTGTATGTACCAGTTCCAACTCCAGCCAAGATAGCGGCCCCCAAAGATGCTGCTTCTAAAGTCTTTGGTAACAACACAGTCTTATTCGTTTGATCTGAAATTATTTGTCGCCAGAGAGGACTCTTTGCGCCGCCACCAGCCATTCTGATTTCTGTTACATGCACACCCAACCTTTCCATATACTCCAAGATTCTTCTTGTTTCAAATCCGATAGATTCAAGGATAGCGCGAATTATATGTCGTTTCTCATGATACAAAGAAAGACCGAATATCACTCCCTTTGCATCATTAAAATAAGGTTGAATAAGCAATCCGTGAGAGCATGGTTTCACGGTTTCTGCTTCTTTATCGAGAAGATTGTAGGGATCTATATCCATGTTTCTGGCAGTATCAATTTCTGATGTGCAAAAGTTGTCTCTGAACCATCGCAACAAAATACCGGCTGAAGAAAGAGTCCCCAATAGGATCCATCGTTTTTCAGGCATAGCATGAAGGTAACATAATAGATGTTTACTGGGATCGAATAAAGGTCTATTGAGGACGCAGATCATTGCTTGGGCTGTTCCTATTGAATTCAATGCAATGCCTGGTCGAATGACACCTGTACCTATCGCTGCGCAACATTGATCATGCCCTCCTGCAATTACAGGAGTCCCTTTTTTAAGTCCTGTCTCTCGTGAAGCCTTTTCTGTTACTTCACCAACAATATTTCCCGATGGGCATGGATTGGAAAATTTGTCAGCGGTCAAATCTGTTGATTCAAGTATTTCATATGCCCAGTCAATGCGATTTATATCAAAAAGTAGGGAAAACGAGATCAATGAGAAATCGATGGCGGAGACCCCAGTAAGCTTATAGATAATAAAATCTTCAGCTAACATAAACTTGTACGCCTTGGAAAAAATCGATGGGCGATTTTGCTTCATCCATAGGATTTTTGGCAACGTAAAACCAGGCGCTAAATTAAGACCAGTAGTTTTATAGATGAAGTCCTCATCCATTTTTTCGCGAAGCATTTTAACTTGATCATTACTTCTCGTATCAAGCCATGATATCGCTGGACAGAGAGGGTTTCCCTCTTTATCAACAGGTACTGGAGTATTTGCCTGAGTAGAAACGCTTATACCCCTAATATCACTTTGAGAAATCTTGCTTTTTTTGAAAGCTTCTCTAAGCGTTGTTTTTACTGCTTCCCACCAAATGTTCGCATCCTGCTCAATCCATCTAGGCTTTATATATGTGAGAGAGTAGCTTTTATTGGCTTCAGATATGATTTCACCATCTTCCTTGAAGATTACTGATTTACAGACTTGCGTGCCAACATCTATACCAATAAGCAATTTTATTCACCAAATCTTGGCCAAGTTTAAGAAGCCATGGGTGATTAATTTCATATAATTATTTAAATTTAATGTGATAAAAGATAAATAGATACCGTATTATTATTAGTCGGTGAGTCCTTTGGTACTCGAAAAACCTACTTTAGGGTTTCTACTTATTTGTCAAAAAGACTATCCCTTTAAAATAGGTGAGGAGATTGCTGATAAGGCGGTGGAGGAGCTTAAGAAAAGAGGAATTAATGTAATCTATTCCGGTAAAGCCATACTTGATTTAGGTGAAGCAAGAATTGCTGGAAGAAAAATTCTTAACAGTGATGTTGATCTGACCGTCTTGATGACTGGAACATGGATTGAAGCGCCAGTAGCTA
>CAZIFH010000187.1:0-4638 GCA_964539065.1 uncultured Candidatus Bathyarchaeia archaeon
GACGGGTCAGCCAACGGGAGGAACAACTTATGCGTGTTCGGTTTTGTATCAAGGCTATTATTAGCATCCTTATCGCGCTTCTACTATTCTGCGTTTTCATTCCATTAGGTTATTGCACAACTGAAACTCGCTATATGCGCGACGACCTATGGACTGTTAACGGTCTTTACGGTTTTAAACTTACGACCGCTCAAAGCACTACGGGACAGTTAGTCACCGTGAGTTATAGCGGTGACGTTGCAGGTTATTGGGGTTGCCGGGTTTGGAAACGGTCTGCTGCTGGAACAGAAACAGAAATAACAGGCGGCAGCGCGGTTGCTGTTGTTTCAAGAAGCAGTGACGGAGCTGGGATTCAATCGAAGATGTTGCAGATGTAGTCTACAATGTAAGCAAAAAAGAGGGTTTCTCAACAGTAGAAGCGAACCCAAATTGATTGACATCCGTTGTTCAAGCCTTCTGAAAGTCTGTGTTGATGAAAGTTGCAATTTTAGGAGAATAGTTTCTGATGATACAACCTCCCCTCAGGGGATGCGTTCGTAAACATTGATGACATCTATTACATTTGCTTTGGTCAACGTAAATCAACTCATTATCTACTTTTAATGCTTCGTTTTTACATAAAGAAGTGCAAGCACCACAAGCCTTGCAATTAATCGCTTTTTCAACTAAAATATTAAGTTTTCTTTTGTCCGCTTTTTTTATCGTGATTCGGAGTTTAGTTCCAGCTTCAAAATAATCGTCCGTTAAAATGGGTAGCAACCTTATTATTCTACTTATTTGCTCCTGGCTTTTACCACTAAATATTAAAGTGATTTCATCTCCTTCTGACTGGCAAGGTGCATATGTTCCAATGGAGATTTTCGTCACTGGACTAAACCATACAGTCCATCCACGCTCATCGATGAATTTTTTCTTATCTCTTATGTTCATTTTGCATGCAAACTCTGCCAATATTCGCTCAAATAAACTCGCCTTGTCTGGAAATAGTTTTTTAATTTTTTTCCAATCTTCATTGCTTCTAAAGGGGCAACACCAACATCCGATCCGCTCAAAGTGTTTATAAAGAGGATTTATCGGGAGTTTGTTAGCTTTGATGTAATTCCAGACGTCTTGATCTGTCCAGTTTAAAATCGGGTTGATTTGTTTAACGGGAACCATTGGATTATTATCAAAATGTTCATAAATTGACCGCTTATTGGATTCTTTCTTTCTAAGACCTGTAATAAAACCGTATAGGTTTTCTTTTGAGGCATAGTTTGAGAGAGGCCCGAACTTAAAAACATCACAACACCACCGGAATATCCTAGAAGGCAAACCAACATGCTTAATAATTTCAAAAAAAGTTGTGGATGCACTAACAACATCTATCGTAATACCATAAAATTTTTCAACATGCCTAACAAACTCTTTAGTTTCATCAAATTCAATGGTGGTGTCACAGAAAACTGCCTTCTTTATTCCTACTCTGTAAGCTAAGTCTAAAGCTACTAAACTATCCTTCCCACCAGAAAAGCTCACAGCTACCCTTTCTCCGGATATGCTAGCCAACTGTGCAAGAGACGCTCTTTCTTTATCTATCATTAAGTTTCCACATAGGTTTTTGAATATATAAGAGTATCCTTGGCCCAAGGATTACTATTAATAAGCAGTAAACTTTTTAAGTAAGGTCTCATTAAAATAATGAAGCGCGAGACGTGATACATGAAACATGATGTGTATTAAATGCGGTTTAGTAAAAAGAGGAGGAGTTGACTTTTTTGAATGCGAAGACTGTAAAGAATTCAGCAGAATTATCAAGACGATTTTTGATGATGTTCACGAAAAAATGGAGAAAGCCGAAACCATCGACCCAGACGCTTATCCTATTTTAAGGCTGTTGGCAGATAGTTCTTTTATTACGTCAACAAACCCACATACTGCAATTTTCTATAAGATAAGCGACTATATAGTTTCTAGAGCTTTTGAGGGAGCCGCCGAGGTCACTGAAGATGAATTAAATAAACATGTTACAACCATACGTGGTTGGGGTGACGCTTTTAAAATTTTTGAGGAATTAAACCTGTTTAAAGTTAGAACAGAAAAGTTTAGGCGTGTTCTTGTTCTCTCAGAGAAAACTAGAAAGTTTGCAAATCAATATTGGACAGCTGAAAAATTGAGCGATATAGGAATCAGGAAAAGATTAGCGCATATTTATGGCGGATATGTCTTGCTGTATATACTGTACAAAATGGCTAACCTTTCGCTTAAAACTGTCAGCAACTTCACGCTTCCTTACGGCCAAAGGCCGAGAACTCTTTGGATAACTTTGATGTTTTTATGGACAACTGCGTACATGAACGTGAAATCCTTTGGCGATGAAGATCTAAGATTATTTATTTCGAAAAGGCGTATACCTTCAACTACCAGAGGAAAAATTGCACACGCTTTAGAGGCAAAGGAGGGCAGAAGCACGCAGGGACTGATAAAGAATGTGCGAATAGAGAATGGAGAGAGAAAATTCGAGTTTGAAGATTATGTATTGCTAGAAATGCAGAGAATAAGAGAATTGTTAAGAGAGAGAGAACGATAAGAGGGATATGTAATTGATTGAAACTCGTGAAGTAATACTCTTAAGTGGGAGCAACATTCCAGAAGTTAAATTAATACCTAATTTACTGAATATTGAAGATGTTATTTCGCGCACTTGCGAATATTTTTTTAAAAATGGATCGCCTTTACCCAATTCTCCGTTTAAAGGGTTCCTCCTCGAGGGACCTCCCGGCACAGGTAAGACTGAAATAGTAAAGCAGGTTGCAAGAAAGCTTGACAGGAGACTAAGAAATGTTCATTGGATGTTTGTGGATGGAGCATCAATTGCAGCACCTCGTTGGGGAGATGCGGAAAAATCCTTGAGAAGAGTTTTTCAGACTATTGAGTACCTGAGCAGGGAACTCAAAAATCCGAAATTGATAATACATTTTGATGATGTGGAGTGCTTAATGATGGCACGAGGAGCTATGCTCGCAAAAGAGTGGCATTACTCCATAAATTCTATTTTATTCCATGAAATAGATAGACTTGATCCTTTTTCTTCAATTATTTGTGCTACAACAAATAGACCGGATTTAATAGATGATGCTCTTAGAGACAGATTGGTTGTAATTGAGGTCCCACCACCGCCACTTGAGCAGTTAAGTATAATGATTAGGGAAATTCTTGACTCAACAGGGGTGAAAAATAATAGAGACCAGATAGAGAAACAAATTTTATTAAAGCTTGAGAAGTTACCAAATCCGACAATTAGAGATGCTCGAAAACTTACTGTTATGGAATGCATTAATAACAGGGTGTGGACCATATGATACCATTGCAAGGAATCCCCAGCTCAGGACAACTAATAATCGCCGTTCATTTTAAGGGTTATGAAGATTATTTTGCAAACGAAACTAGACTAACATTGTTGAGATTGCCGGAGAGAAAAGATGTTAAAGAGATAGGATTAGAGTTATATCCTTTAGATTACTGGTTAAAAAGAAGCATAGTTTCAGAAGCTACAAAAAACAACAGATCTATGGAAAAGAAAAAATGGAGCAGCACAAGAGCAGCTGGTGGATTATACAAAATTGGTTTTGCTAATATGACTCCAGAAAAATTCAAAAAACTCTATGAAATCTTAATCAAGATGAAAAAAACATACTGGGAGGAATATGAAATCTTGATCGCAAGTCGTGTTGAGGGATTTTAATGGATCGCCTTTCAAAAGAATTTATGGAGAAACTAGTAATTGAAGAAAAGACCACACAAAAGATTAAAGAACGCATAAACCAAGAACTGAAACTTTTAGTTGAAGAAATTGCAAAGAGGTATGCAAAATGAGGGCTACACTATACTTGAAAAATGTTGGAGGGTTGATGGAGGGTAAGTACGTCTTCTACTCAAACAAATTGAACATTATCGCATCCGCAAATTCTTCTGGAAAAACTTCTATAGTTAAGGGCTTGGCCGCTGTTCTTTCAGTACCAAAGAACGGAGTTTATTCTGAATCGATATTCACGGAGGCGCTCAAACTTGGAATAAAAACTGATCCACATAACCCCTTTGAAGGTTTTGTAAATATTCACGCAGATGAAGCGATGGTGGAGCTTGAGTTTAACGGTTCCAAGCATAAATATATTGTTAAACAAAGCGGCGAAATTCTCGATACACCAGAAAATAGTGATGAACGCTTTTTACTAGCTGGATTATTATCTAATAATTCCAGAGTACTTAGACAACTTAGAGGTCTTGATAATAGAGAACCAGATGACTTTCGATGGGCAGTTGAAGAACTCTCATTTGCCCAAAAATATTCATCGATCGCTGAGATATTAAAGACATGGAAAGAAGACTTTATTGAGAAAAAAGAGCTGATAAAAAAAAGTAAACAGGAATTACAGCCACTGTTAAAGAAACAGTCGTCTCTCGAGATGCAATTACACGATCTTGACCTAGAAATAAAAACATTAACAGAAAAATTAGCAGTTATATTTCTATTGGTCGCTGTCCTATTGCTAAATTCAAATGAAAATTTAAGTTTAATTCAGTTAGCCTATGCGTCCGATTCTTATGGTAATGACATAAATTGGGTTGCTGTGTATCAATGGAACGGAACTGAATATG